>JBNKOQ010000006.1:0-24210 GCA_050294735.1 Roseibium sp.
GAAGCCATATTGCGCGAAGGCGCCAAATTCGCCGAGGAAATCGCCCAGCCACTCAATCTGAGCGGTGACCAGGAAGGCTGCACACGCGCCGAAGATGGCACGGTCACACCGCCCAAAGGCTTCCAGCAGGCTTATCAGGCCTATTGCGAAGGTGGATGGGGCACGTTGTCAGCCGACCCGGACTATGGCGGACAAGGCCTCCCCCACACACTGGCAATCACTTTCAGCGAATATCTGTCCTCCGCCAACATGGCCTTTGCGATGTACCCTGGCCTCACGGCAGGGGCGGTCGCAGCCCTGACATTGCATGCCACAGAAGCGCTGAAGCAAAAGTACCTGCCGAACATGATCGCGGGGACCTGGACCGGCACCATGAACCTGACCGAGCCTCATTGCGGTACGGACCTTGGCCTGATCCGGACCAAGGCAGCCCCGCAGGCTGACGGCAGCTACAAAATCTCGGGCACCAAGATCTTCATCTCCGCTGGCGATCACGAGATGTCCGAAAACATTATCCATCTCGTTCTCGCCCGCATCGAAGGCGCGCCTGAAGGCACCAAGGGCATCTCTCTCTTTGTCGTGCCGAAGAAAATGGTCGCTGATGACGGATCAGTTGGCGAACGCAATGGCGTTTCCTGTGGCTCCCTCGAACACAAGATGGGCATCCACGGCAACGCCACTTGCGTCATGAACTATGACAATGCCACAGGCTGGCTGGTTGGCGAGGAGAACAAAGGTCTCAGAGCCATGTTCACCATGATGAACGAAGCTCGCCTCGGCGTGGCCGTTCAGGGACTTTCCCAGTCTGAAGTCGCCTACCAAAATGCCGCTGTATACACCAAGGATCGGATCCAGGGCCGTTCCCTGACCGGACCGAAGGCATCTGACAAGGCTGCTGATCCAATCATTGTCCATCCGGACGTTCGCCGGGTTCTGATGCAGATCCGCTCCTTCAACGAAGCCGCCCGGGCATTGGTGCTTTGGACAGCTTTGCGCGGAGACGTCTCTCACCGTTCGCCGGATGAGAAGGCGCGCACTCAAGCCGATGACATGATGGGTCTGATGACTCCGGTCCTGAAAGGCGTCTTGACGGACACAGGCTTTGCCAATGCGGTCAATGCTCAGCAGATGTTCGGCGGTCACGGCTATATTGCCGAATGGGGCATGGAGCAGTTTGTCCGCGATGCCCGGATTGCAATGATCTACGAAGGAGCCAATGGCATTCAGGCGCTCGATCTGGTGGGCCGCAAATTGCCGGCCAATGGCGGACGGGCGGTCATGAGCTTTTTCAACGAAGTCGGCACTTTCGTGAAGGAAAATGCCGAGGACGAGGCCATGAAACCCTATGTTGAACCGCTGAAGCAGGGACTGGACCATCTGCAGCAGGCCACCATGTGGTTCATGAACAACGCCATGGCCAAACCGGATAACGCCGGTGCCGGTTCAGTCGACTACATGCACCTCTTCGGCCTGGTTGCCCTCGGTTACATGTGGGGCAAAATCGTCAAGACTGTGAATACCAAGCTCGAAGCAGGCGCAGGTGACAAGGAAGACTGGCTGAAGACAAAACTCACTCTGGCAACCTTCTTCATGGAACGTCAAATGCCCGAAACGGCAGCGCATCTGGCCCGCATTTCCTCGGGCGCAGATACCATCATGTCTTTGGACGCGGACGCATTCTAAGAAGCTCTGGCCCATATCTTTTGGGCCGGGCAGCTTCAGCTCACGTGTGCACCCCCGGTACAAAGCGGCAAAACTCTGCATGGTGCCAGGATTTGCAAAGGAAACGATCGAATGGCGGACTACACCCTGCATTGCTTTGCCCAGTCGGGAAATGCCTACAAGCCGGCTTTGATGCTGGAGCTGTCCGGCGCAGACTGGGAGCCCAAATGGGTCGACTTCTTCAACGGCGCTTCACGCACTGACAGCTTCCGCGAAGAGTTGAACGAGATGGGGGAAGTCCCCATTCTGTTTCACGGCAACACCCGCCTCACTCAGTCAGGCGTTATACTGGACTACCTGGTCGAGAAACTTGGCACATTCGGCTGGAACAATGACGACGAGCGCCGTGAGATCCTGCGCTGGATCCTGTTCGACAATCATAAGCTCACCGGCTACACGGCACCGCTTCGTTTCCTGCGCTGCTTTGCGAAGACGGGAGAAACCGACGTGACTAAATGGTTGGAAGGCCGGGCAGTCGCGGCCTACAAGATACTCGACAACCACCTCAGCGGCCGCAGCTTCGTTACCGGAGACCGTCCGACCATCGCCGATCTGTCACTCTGCGGTTACCTGTTCTGGCCCGATGAGATCGGCATCGACTTTTCACCTTTTGAAAACATCAACCGCTGGCTGGAGGGGCTGAAGACCCTGCCCGGCTGGAAAGCCCCCTATGACCTGATGCCAGGACATCCCCTACCCACAAGCTGATTTGGGGCCTGAGCCAGACAAGACCGTTCGAGGAGGACAACATGCCAGAAGCCTACATCTACGATCATGTACGCACACCGCGCGGCCGCGGCAAGAAGGATGGCGCACTGCACGAAGTACCGGCCGTGCGCCTGGCGGCAACAGCCCTGGAAGCCATTCGCGACCGCAGCAACCTGGACACCTCCAAGGTGGACGATGTCATTCTGGGCTGTGTCGACCCTGTAGGGGAAGCTGGTGGTGACATCGGCCGGGCCTCGGTTTTTGCAGCTGGCTACGACACGTCCGTACCGGGCATGCAGATCAACCGCTTCTGTGCCTCCGGTCTCGATGCGGTCAACATGGCCTCCGCACAAGTGATGGCTGGCCAGCATAAGCTCGTCATCGCGGGCGGCGTCGAAAGCATGAGCCGCGTTGGTCTTGGCGCATCCGGTGGCGCCTGGCCGATTGAGCCCCAGGTGGCAATTCCGTCCTATTTCATGCCTCAAGGTGTCTCCGCCGATCTGATTGCATCCAAATATGGCTTCAATCGCGATGACTGCGATGCTTATGCGGTGGAAAGCCAGAGGCGTGCGGCAAAGTCCTGGGACGATGGCCGCTTTGCCAGGTCCGTGATCCCGGTCAGGGACATCAACGGGATCACCATTCTTGACCGCGACGAACACATGCGTCCCGAGACAGACATGCAGTCCCTGGCCTCGCTCAATGCTTCTTTCGAGCTCATGGGCAACATGGGCGGCTTCGACGCTGTGGCAATTCAGGCGCATCCGGAGCTGGAGACAATCACCCACGTCCATCATGCAGGCAACTCTTCCGGCATCGTCGATGGCGCGGCGGCTGTCTTGATCGGCTCGCGCACGGCCGGGCGCTCCGCTGGCCTCAAGGCCCGTGCCCGGATCAGGGCCTTCGCCAACATCGGCTCGGAGCCGGCCCTGATGCTGACTGGTCCCGTGGACGTAACGAACAAACTCCTGAAAAACGCCAGGATGGACGTCAGCGATATCGATCTGTTCGAGATCAACGAGGCTTTTGCCTCGGTGGTTCTGCGCTATCAGCAAGCTTTCGGCCTCGACCCGCAGAAGGTCAACGTCAACGGCGGCGCCATCGCAATGGGACATCCGCTCGGTGCCACAGGCGCCATGATCCTGGGAACGGTTCTCGATGAGCTGGAACGCCGCGACCTGAACACTGCCCTGGTAACACTCTGCATCGGCGCAGGAATGGGTACCGCAACGATCATCGAGCGCGTTTAAGGCGAACCGGAGGAGACAAGAACAATGGCTTACACCAATTTCACCATCGAAACCGACGCCGACGGCATTGCAGTCATCACTTGGGACATGCCTGATAAGTCGATGAACGTAATCGATCTGGCGACGATGGAAGAACTCGGCAAGCTGGTCGAAGAAGTTGCCAATAACGACGCCATTACGGGCGCGGTGATCACCTCGGGCAAGGCAGCGTTTTCCGGTGGTGCGGACCTGACAATGCTCGAAGGGCTCCTACAGGACTTTCATGAGCAAAAGGCTCAGAGCCCGGAAGCTGCTGCAAAGATGCTGTTCGAAGGCTCGCGCCAGCTGTCGCTGATCTACCGGAAGCTTGAAACCTGCGGCAAACCCTTTGTGGCGACGCTCACCGGCGCCTGCATGGGCGGGGGCACCGAACTGGCTCTCGCCTGTCACGCCCGGATTGCCGCCGATGACGACAAGTTCAAGATGGGCTTGCCGGAAGTAAAGGTTGGCCTGTTCCCGGGAGCAGGCGGAACCCAGCGCGTCATGCGCATGACCGACGGGCAGCAAGGCATGCAATTTCTGTTGCAGGGTCGCACCCTTCGCGCAAAGCAGGCCAAGGCCATGAAGCTTATTGATGAGGTGGCTGCTCCTAAAAAGCTGGTGGACGCAGCCAAAAAGCTTTTGAAAGGTGGCGTCGATCCGGTCAAGCCGTGGGACAAGAAGGGGTTCAAACCGCCAAACGGCAAGGTTTATTCCCCCGCCGGTTTCCAGTTCTGGCCTGCGGCAAACGCGATCTACCGCCGGGAGACTTTCGATAATTACCCAGGAGCCCGCTACCTGCTCCATTCGGTTGTTGAAGGCCTGCAGCTGCCGATGGATCTCGCCCTTCAGGTAGAGAGCCGCTATTTCGCCAAGGTCTTGCAGACCCCTGAAGCCGCCAACATGATCCGCTCGCTGTTCGTTTCCATGCAGGAACTGAACAAGGGCGCACGTCGCCCGGCTGGTGTTGAGAAGTCGGAAATCAAGAAAGTCGGCATTGTTGGCGCAGGCTTCATGGGCGCCGGCATTGCCTATGTAACGGCACAGGCCGGTATTGATGTTGTTCTCATCGACCGTGACCAGGAGGCCGCGGACAAAGGCAAGAGCTATTCCGACGGCCTCATGTCCAAGGCCATCCAGCGTGGCCGCTCAACCGAAGAGCTGAAGGAAAAGCTGCTTTCGCGGATCAATGCCACCACGGATTATGACAACCTGGCCGATTGTGACCTGGTGATCGAAGCTGTTTTTGAAGACCGCGAGATCAAGAAAACGGTTACGGAACAGGCGGAAGCCGCCATGAAATCGCGGGCGGTCTACGCCTCCAACACCTCGACGCTCCCGATCACGTCTCTGGCGGAAGCATCGAGCCGCCCGAGAAACTTTATCGGCATTCATTTCTTCTCACCGGTCGACAAGATGATGCTCGTCGAGGTGATTATGGGTAAAAAGACGTCCGACAGGGCACTTGCCATGGCCCTCGACTATATCAAGGCCATCAAGAAGACCCCGATTGTGGTGAACGACAGCCGTGGTTTCTATACGTCCCGCGTTGTCATGACATATATCCGCGAGGGCCTCATGATGCTGGCAGACGGCGTGCCGGCTGCCATGGTCGAGAACGCTGGGCGTATGGCAGGAATGCCGGTCGGTCCCTTGTCACTCGGCGACGAAGTGGCTCTGGATCTTGCGTGGAAGATTGTCTCCGCCACCAGGAAGGATCTGGGCGTGAAATACGTCGAAGGCCCTCTCGACAATATTCTGGAAGAGATGGTGGTCAAACAGGAACGCTTCGGCCGCAAAAACGGCAAAGGTTTCTACGACTATGCCGGGCGTGACAAGAAGCTGTGGCCCGGCATTCCCGATGTGGTCGGGCGGCCCAAGCCGGCAGAAAGCTTCAACGTCGAAGAGCTGAAGCAGCGCCTTCTCGTCATGCAGGCTCTCGAAACAGCCCGCATCTTTGAAGAAAAGTGCCTGACGGATGTTCGCGAGGCAGATGTTGGTTCCATCCTCGGTTTCGGCTTCGCCCCCTACACGGGTGGGACACTGAGCTATATCGATACGATGGGCACAGCCGCTTTTGTGGATCTTTGTAAAAAGTTCACCCGCAAATGGGGACCGCGTTTCAAACCCAACAAGCTGCTGCGTGACATGGCAAAGAACGGCGAGAGTTTCTACGGGAAATTCCCACCTGCCCCGGAAGAGGCCGAAAGGAAAGTCGCTTAAGGCCGGTCATGCCCTCAAACACGCGAAGAACTATCCGGCGGCAAGGCGACTTGCCGCCGTTTCTATCTAGGCCGTGTGGACGAACTTGAGATGCATTTCGCCGGGATCCGTATCGTTCAAGATCAAGCGAAACCGGCGCGGACGATGCCTGAGCATCTTCAAGACGGGGTCGCGCCGGGATTGGGCGATGCAGGCCCGGCCCTGCGGGTGAGGCAAGAAACATCGATCTGGCCCGAAATGCCCCTTGAGCGTATCGCCGATACGCCCTGCGGGTCTTTTCTCTCCATCTCTCGCTTCTTGCCTCACGAAATACGTCTCCAGTTCGTCCACACGGCCTAAGATTGCCGAAACACGCAAAGATTGCATATTTTATCAAATTCTGCAGGAAATTTGACATTTTCCGCCAAATAGAAAAAGGTTGGAACTGCTTCATTGAGGCCCGTTAGGGACAGGGAGGCTTCAGAATGAAACCGGAAAGCAATTGGGCTAGGACCGACGCGTTACGGATTCTTCGGGACAACATGCTGAAAGGCGCTCTCGACTGGGAGCAATTGTCCCAAAAATATTCTTTTGACCTCAACGTTTTAGATGATCCCGAGGGCACGATTGCAATTAGTACCCTCTATGAGCTGTTTGAGGCAGCGGCAATCGCAGCAGATAATGACGCCGTAGTATTCGATATTTTCAACATGGCGCCCGTGGGCGAGGTCAGCGTCTTCGACTATCTTTTCGTTTGCGCTCCAACAATCCGGGACGGCTGCCATGCCTGGACGCGCTTCAATACAATCCGGTCCAACAGCTACACACTTGAGTTCACTGAAGATCCGTCCCACGGAACCCTTGAATGGAAATACCAGAATCATCACGGTATCTGGCGGCAGAATATGTTCGCAAGAATGGCGTGGGCGACCAAACGTTTCGAGACTTCATTAGATTGCGACGTGGCTCCGATCAATATCGAGATGGCGTGTCAAGCACCAAAACAGCTATCGAATTTCCAGCGCCGTTATGGCAGCAGGTTGATATTCAATGCTTCCCGTAACGCGATCTCAATACCCACAGGTTATTTGGACGCTCAGCCTAAGAAGAAAGACCCCAACCTTTATTCCATCATTCAGCAAGCAGCACTCGAAGAGCAGGCTTTATTCACACGCTACGACTCACCCATGAATCACATCGCCGACCAGATCGCCGAAACGATGAAGACCGGAACATGCACCCTGGAGCAGATTTCAATCAATCTCGGCTTGTCTCAAAGAACCGTTCAGAGATTGCTTGAGGAAGAGGGAACGTCATTCAGGCGTTTGACTGAGGAGATCCGCCGCGCCGCAGCTAAACGCTACTTGAAGGAAACCTCCCTTCCTATGAAAGAAATAGCGTTTCTTCTGGGTTTCTCAGAGATCAGCACATTTTCCAGAGCAGTCAAAACATGGTTCGGTGTGCCACCCAAAAAGTACCGGCAAGAACTAGCATCGCAATAGCTAGGCCAGAGAACCCCTCATAAGTTAGGGGAACCCGAACAGTTTTTGAACTGTTATACAAGAATGAATCGCTGCGGCCTGCCGACAACTTGAAATTTCATCGACACCCGCCCGATTATCGCGTTAGAATTGTAAATTCTGACAAAGTGCAAAACTTTTGACCAAGCCTTGCCTGGAAAAAACTTAGCTCAATGTATACGAGTGATGGGATGGATTTGAGAGAGAGGCATGCCCGGTTCAACCAGTTCAACAGAGAATGAATGGGTCGTTGCCAGCCCCATAGTTGTTCTCGGAAAAGTTGCACACCGATATAATTTGGATTGGGAAAATACTCTTACAGCTCATGGTCTTTCGCCGGATGAGTGTACCGATCCGGATGCACATTTAGCCATCCGACCTACTTTGGCATTGTTTGCGTCTCTTTCAACCAGGCTTGACGACGATGCCGTCGTATTTGACATATTTGACCAGGCTCCGGTGGGGTTCGGCAGTGTGTTCGATTATGTCTTCTTGTGTTCCGCCTCTCTAAGTGAGGGTTTGTTCAATTGGGCCCGCTTCTATCCGACCAGAAGCAACTGCATCAACATCCTGTATGATGAAACGCCGGAGCAGGGCATTATTGAGTTTTCGATATCCGATCATTTCGGCCCGCAGGCACAAATCACTTATGCCTTCATGGCCTACCTCGCAGGGCGCATAGAACGTGCAATTGACGATCCACCAATTTCATTCGTGATCGAAATATCGGCGAAACGGCCCAGGCAAACATCCAGCTTCCAGGAGCGCTACGGCGAGCGGTTGAGATTTGACGCAGCCTCCAACCGCATACTTGTCGCGCGTCAAGACCTGCAGCGTGTGCCAAGCAATGCGGATCCCAGCCTCTTTCGCATAGTGGAGGGCGCAGCCTTGCGTGAACTCGCGGGGCTCACCGAATCCACGTCGCAGATATCGGTCATTACGGCCAAAATCAGCCAGGCCCTTCGGACCGGAGACTGTTCAATGGAGTATGTCGCTTCATCTTTGGGCATGTCGAACCGAAGCCTGCAGCGCGCCCTTGAAAACGAAGGGACAAGTTACCGGAAAGTGCTGGACAATGTACGGCGCTCGATTGCGGAAAGATATCTGGTGGATACCGACCGTCCGGTGAAGGAAATTGCCTTCCTTCTGGGGTTCTCGGAAGTCAGTGCCTTTTCCCGGGCGGTTAGAAACTGGTTCGGTGCGTCACCACGAGCTCTTAGACAAGGCGCTCATTCTCCAAGCGCGTCCCAATCCGCCCTGAGATAAAGGAAGGGCTTGAGCGCCCTCCGGCAGAAACTGGCAGTTGAAAAAATACGGGATCGCTTTGTTGGCCTCTAAAGCGATCCCGTGCCCAGATATGCCCGATAGTGAAAGGCGGGAGGGAGAGGACCGCCGTTTCATCCTATGATGTCAGCCAAGGTACTAAGCGCCTGGTCCGCCAACTGCGCTTTAGCTCCTGAACCCATCACCAGGCTCGTCATCCAATCTTTATATCGCTCTTTTGGCTCTGCAAGAAACGCCATGAAACCAGATTCAGCCGATGGAGCAAGTGCCTCTGATCTCTATTGCTTTATTCTGCGATGCCTGCCGGCAGATTGGATAGAAGGTGTTGGCCGAATCTCTGGGAGGTAGAGCCCCGCCCCTTCTGACGTAGAGTAATAAGCGAGTTAACCGGCTTTGTAATTGGCATGACTGCGCAAAATATTAACCATTTGTGCCAAAATGGATCAGAGGCCTCTTTATCTTGACCAAAGCCCCTCCCGTTTCAATCCTCCCCGTTACAGTTTCAACACAGACGAATTGAATTTCACGGAACTGCCCCCTAAGTAAGGCACAGTCACCATTTTCGATGATCGATAGGAGATCTTATGTCCGATCAAAGCCTTTCCCGCTTCATGGGCGGATCTCCCGGACAGGTCATCCTGCGCTTGGTTTTCCTGTCATTTGTCGTCGGTGTCATCCTGTCAGCGCTCAACCTAGATCCACTCGAGATCGTTGACATAGCGGTTCAGTTTGTCCAGCGGCTCTGGGAAATGGGCTTCGATGCGATTGGCAGTATTCTTCGCTATTTTGTACTTGGCGCTATCATCGTGGTGCCAGTCTGGCTGCTGATCAGGGTCCTCAATCTTGGAAAGCGGAGCTAGAAACACGCGGCTTGATGGCAGAGCTGCCTCGTTCCACGATAGAAACAGCAGCTCTGTGCAGCGAGACGTGACGATCCGATAATTCGTCAATATCCTTGGAATAGCCTCCGCCCAAAACACCTGCCAGCGGGAGGCTGTGCGCACGCACGGTCTCAATCACAAAGAGATCCCGCTGAGCCAACCCTTCCCGGCTCATGGCAAGGCGTCCCAGCCGATCGCCGCTGTAGGGGTCAACACCAGCATTGAAGAAAACCAGATCAAAACGGCCTGAGTTTAACAAGGGAGGAAGTCTGGCGTGTAATTCGGCCATATAAGCCGCATCTCGCAAGCCATCTTCCAGCGCCACATCGAGATCGGAAGGCACCTTGCGGACCGGATAATTTTTCGCAGCATGCATCGAGAAGGTGAAGACGCTGTCATCGCCGGAGAATATATCCGCGGTCCCATCTCCCTGATGTACATCGAGGTCGATCACCAGCGCACGGCGAATAACCTCATCGGCCTGCATGACCCTGATCGCAACCGCCACGTCGTTAAAGACGCAAAATCCGGCGCCATGAGCCCAGCGCGCATGATGACTGCCACCAGCGGTATTGCAGGCAAGACCGTGTTCAAGAGCCAGATAGCCAGTCAGAACGGTGCCGCCTGTGGCGCAACGGGCACGAAGAGCAATGTCCTCTTTCATTGGAAAACCGATTTCCCTGGCTATCGCGGCTGGAACATTGGCTGAGAACACCTGATCGACATAGGCCGGTTCGTGAGCCAGGGCGACCCATTCGAACGGAGCGGGTCTTGGCCGGTGAAACGCCTGACCGCACAGCAACCCCTCGTCCGTGATCCGTGCGGCCACGGCCCGGAACTTGTCCATCGGAAACCGGTGATCGGCGGGCAGCTCTGCGCAATAAGCAGGGTGATGAACCATCGGTACGCTCATCCGGCAAGCATATAGAGCATTTGCGCAAAGGTCATAGCCCATTTGCAACCAGACGGTTCGGAATGCAGATCATAGCCATGCATTGGCTTGACGGCTGGCCATCGCTAGGCGATGAAGCAGGTCACTCCCTCGCTTATTTGGCTTCCATGTCGCAAAACACTTCAGTCCGGGCCTTTACGGTTACCCATCGTGGCGTCCTTGCAATCGCCATCCCGATGACCCTTGCCTATCTGTCGACACCCCTGCTTGGTGTCATCGACACGGCTGTCATTGGCCGTCTCGGCGATGCCTCACTTGTTGGCGGCATAGCAATCGGCGGGATAATTTTCGACCTGGTTTTCAACACCTTCAATTTTTTGCGCTCCGGTACAACTGGTCTGACGTCTCAAGCCCTCGGCGCGAACGATCAGGTTGAGATCAAGGCCACCTTCCTGCGCGCCATCATTATTGCGCTGGCCGCCGGACTGGCGGTCATTGTGCTGCAATCTCCGATGCTCGAACTCGGACTCCGCTTTCTGGGTGGAAGTGAGAGCGTACAATCGGCAACCCGGCGCTATTTCGAAATCCGGATCTACAGCGCCCCGTTCCTTTTGGCGAACTACGCCATCCTCGGCTGGTTTCTCGGCCTTGGCAGGGCCGGAACCGGTCTTTTGCTTCAGCTGTTCCTGAATGCCCTGAACATTGGACTTTCTGTTTTTCTGGTCATCGGTCTCGGCTGGAGTGTTGAAGGTGTTGCTTTGGCAACCGTCCTGAGCGAGCTGGTAGCCACCCTTTTTGGCCTCGGCCTTATCCTTCTCGCTGTCCGGGGCAGCCGCTGGCCCTCACCTGAGGTCATTTTCGACAAGCGCCTGCTGCTTAGGATGATGAGTGTCAACCGGGACATCATGATCCGGTCATTCTCGTTGCTGTTCGCCTATGCATTCTTCACAGCCCGGTCAGCAGACCAGGGCGATGTTATGCTTGCGGCCAACGCCATTTTGGAAAAATTTTTCATTGTCGGAGGCTATTTTCTGGACGGGCTGGCCACCGCGGCAGAGCAGCTTGCCGGACGGGCTGTCGGAGCCCGCTACAGACCCGCTTTTGATCAGACACTGCGCCTGACACGCATCTGGAGCTTTGTCCTGGCGGCCCTTCTGGCAGGCTTCTACTTTGTATTCGGCCCTGCGCTCTTCGACCTGATGACCGTATCGCCGGATGTACGCGAGACAGGCCACATCTACATGTATTGGGCGGCGGTGACCCCGCTTTTCGGTGTTCTGGCATTTCAGATGGACGGGATCTTCATCGGTGCGACATGGTCAAAGGACATGCGCAACATGATGCTCCTGTCCCTCGCAGCCTACATCGCCGCCTATTACACCTTCTTTCCGCTTTTCCAGAACCACGGTCTCTGGCTTTCGCTGGAGATCTTCCTGATTTTACGAGGTATTGGACTTGCGTTGATCTGTTCCCGCCGGACAGAGAGTACCTTCGCCGCCGCTTAAGTCGCAGGCCCTGTCAGTCCACATCCTCAGCCGCCCAGGCTTCTGCATTCATCCCCTGCGCTTCGGTCAGGCTGGAAAGTCCCTGTTTGTCGAGTTCGCGCGACAGGCCTCTCAAGATACGCCCGACCAGCCCCACGCCTTGATAAACAAGCGCCGAGTAAAGCTGCAGCGCATTGGCCCCTGCCGTGATTTTGATCCAGGCAGCTTCCGGGCTGTCAATGCCGCCAACGCCGATGATCGGTAAATCCGGACCAGCAAGTCTACGCGCTTTGGCCAAGGCAATCGTGGAACGGCGGAATAAGGGCGCTCCCGATAGGCCACCAGCCTCGCTGCTGTGAGGATCAGGGCTCAAGCCGCTGCGCGAGATCGTCGTGTTGGAGACGATGAGCCCATCCACGCCCTTGGCAAGCACCTCTTCAACGATTTCCTCAAGCTCGCTTTCGCTAACGTCGGGGGCGATCTTGAGAAGCACCGGCACCTTGCGGCCAATGACTTGCGTGCGCTCGTCACGAGCGCTGACGACCCTGGTCAAAAGCTCCGCAAGAGCACCGCGAGCCTGCAAATTCCGAAGCCCCGGCGTATTGGGCGAAGAAATATTGACGGTGAAATAACTTGCCAGGTCGGCAAAGGCCTCAACCCCGGATACATAATCGGCAGCACGGTCTTCAGCATCCTTGTTGGCGCCGACGTTGATACCCACGATACCGTTCTGCGTCCGCCGCGCTTCCAGCCGCGCGCGCAAAGCTGCATGCCCCTCGTTGTTGAAACCGAACCGGTTGATCACACCTTGGTCGGCAGCAAGCCGGAACAGCCGCGGGCGTGGATTGCCCGGCTGCGGCTTTGGCGTGACCGATCCAACCTCTGTGTAGCCGAAACCGAGTTTCAGCAAAGCGTCGGGCACCTCCCCGTTCTTGTCAAAGCCCGCCGCCATGCCGACCGGATTAGGAAACTTCAGATCCCATAGCCTGACTTCCAAACGCGGATCAGCCGGAATTCCACAGGATGGAAGGAGACCCGACTTCAATGCCTTGATCGTCACACCGTGGGCCGTTTCCGCGTCCAGATGGTGCAATCCCGCCAGGGCGAGCTTCTCAAAAAGAGGAAAGGTCATTGGTCAAGGTCCGGAAACAGATGCACACCGTCATCACCCAGCGGGAGGTCACGCACCCACTTAGCCTGCTCGACAGAGACAACATTATAAAGGTGAGGGAAAAGGGCACCGCCACGGGATGGCTCCCACCTTAGATCGCTTCCAAAGGACTCAGCATCAAAGGCAACCAGCAGCAGATCATCCTGCCCGGCGAAGTGCTTCGCAGCGGTCTCAACAGCCTGATCGGCGGTGGAGAAATGTATGTAACCGTCCGCGAGATCGACCGGCGCGCCCCGGAATTCACCGTTAGCTCTTGCCGCATCCCAAAGAGCGCGTGGAAGGATCTTGTAAATAAGGGCCATGGCTATCCGCTTCCATCAACTGCCGCATGGCAGGAATCGTGTCTCGTCAATTTCCGGCGGAACCTAACGCCAGCTTGAAAAAGGAACAAGCAGGCCATTTGCCTGGTTTTGATTCTAACTCTTTGACAGGAATTTTTCTGCCGAACATAATCCCTTGAAAGGGATTTATTCCTGTCTGACACAAACAACTGGAGACAAACCATGCTATCGCATGCGCAGGTCTGGGCTGGCATCGACGGATTGGCCCGGCGCAACGGGCTGTCTCCCTCTGGCCTCGCCAAGCGGGCGGGACTCGATCCAACGACTTTCAATCCCTCGAAAAGGTTCGCAGGAGATGGCCGCCCCCGCTGGCCGTCAACAGAATCCCTAGCCAAGATCCTCGAAGCGACCGGGGAGCCGCTGAAGGATTTTGTGGCGGGAATACAAAAGCTGGCCCCGGACCCGGCACCCGCTACCGGCAACCGGGTTCTGCCCTTCACTGCTATGAGCGAAGCCGACATTGAAGGCACATTCGATGCAACCGGCTTGCCGGCGGGCCCCTCCTGGAACCAGATGCCATTTCCCGACCCGAAAGCCGAGGGGCTTTTTGCACTGGAAGTTCGTGGCAACGAAATGCTGCCGCTTTACCGCGACGGCGATGTCATCATTGTTGCCCCCAATATGGCGATACGGCGCGGCGACAGAGTGGTTGTGAAGCCAAGGCAGAAAAGCCTGTCCGTTCTGCTACTGCATCAGCGCACGGAAAGCGCTATGGAGTTCTCGCAGATCGGCAATGACCTGCCGCCTGTTCGGCTCAAGCACAGTGATATCGACTGGGTTGGCCGCATAATCTGGGCGAGTCAATGAACGGCGACATGCCGGAGAGAATATGCAATTCCGCCCCTTCGTGATTCCGTTTCTGCTGCTCGGCTTGTCCGGAGGACTTGTTGCCTGGCTCTTCATTGCAGAACCGCCCAAGGTGCCCGCCCCGGAGACCCGGGCCGATAAACCGGTTGGACATGCAGCTTCTTCCGGACAGCCATCCCAAGACCGGACAGAACCGCCACCTGTGCCTCTGCCGTATCAAATACGCAATGTCTCGCCGGACGGTGTCACCCCACCCAAAATCACAGGAACGCTGACCCGCATCGAACCCTCGCAGCCTTATCTGGATCTCAAGAACCCGCCGGTTGCTCCCGTTCCGGAAGGTCCCTTTGAGCTTCAAAGGCCCAGGGTCCTCAGTGCCGGAATTTTGAAGACAGATGACCTGACCGTCCATATTGCCCATGTCGATGCCCTGGCGGCGGACCAGACATGCGTGTCACGGCTGGGCGGCACCTGGCCCTGCGGAGCCCGTGCCCGTACGTCCCTCCGCGGTTTGGTCAGGCTCTATACGATCTCCTGTGAGAAAATCGCGGAGATCGGGCCACGGGAAATTTCCGCGGTGTGTTTTCGCCGGAAGACAGACCTCGGTGCATGGCTTCTTCGATACGGCTGGGCAGACGCAACAGCCGACGCGCCCGACAATTATCGTCAGCTTGCCCAAAACGCCCGCCAGAAAAAGAAAGGCATGTGGCAGTCCGAGTGGCTGGAAGAGCCGGTCAACACGGCCCCGGCCAAAACCAATTTGCCGGCCGGAAACCTGGAGGACCTTCTGCCCGGATTGCCGCAAGCAGAAACCGTTCTCGATGACCCGGTCAACCCGTTTGATCTGCCATTGGAGCCTGATCAGGATCTACAGTCAGACCTTGACGTCATAGAACCTGAAGCGCCTCTTCGGGACCTTCCACCCGTAGAATGACACCGTCGGCAGTGTATTCCCGTGTGAGCACCGTCAAGCCAAGAGCCGAAATACGCTTCTCCAGATCGGAACTGTCGGCAAAGCCTGCTTCCACCGTCTTTCTGGCGTATTTGACAAAGGGGATCAGCGCAGCATTAGCAATCGCATCGGCAGCGGCGCCGGAATAGGCCCGGGCGAGGCCACCACCGCCGAGCTTCACACCACCGAAGTAGCGCACCACAACAACCCCCGCCTCAATCAGCAGCGCGCCTTGCAAGACTTTTAGCGTCGGCATGCCGGACGTGCCGGATGGTTCGCCATCATCCTTGCCACTCTCTTCGACGCGGCCATCCTCCAGCAAGCGGCGGTGGGCCGTCACAAAGTGATTGGCCTTGCGGTGCTCCTTCCGCAGAGTTTCCAGCCGGTCGTCAAATTCGCCAATCGGCACCAGAAAGGCCAGAAACCTGGATTTCCGGTCTTCCAGCGTCCCAACCGCTTCTGTCTCGATGGTCTGATAGTCCATCGGCACTCAGGGAGAGGTTTTGAAGTGCTTCGACAGCTTCAGGGCCTGGCCTTGGTAATTCGACCCGATGCCCTCGCCGTAGAGCTGCTTCGGGCGCTCCGCCATCTTTTCATAAACGAGGCGTCCAACCGTCTGGCCGTGCTCAAGAATGAACGGCACATCGTGGGAGCGGACTTCGAGAACGGCCCGCGAGCCAATGCCGCCAACGCCTGCGTGACCGAAGCCGGGATCGAAAAATCCGGCGTAGTGCACACGGAACTCACCAACCAGCGCGTCGAAAGGCACCATCTCCGCCGCGAAGTCCGGCGGCACATGGACCGCCTCCTGACTGACCAGGATGTAAAACTCATTCGGGTCCAGGATCAGCTCCGCACGCCCCCGGCGATAGATCGGCTCCCAGAAATCCAGCGGTTCCTGAGCATTTGGCTTGTCGACGTCTATGAGCCCAGAATGTTGCTTGGCACGATAGCCAACCAGACTGCCCTGCCCCTTGCCTTCCAGATCGATGGACAACTGCACACCGCCGCCGATCCGCTCGTTGCCTCCACTCATCAAGGTATGTGCCTTGTGCACAGCCTCTAGGTCGCTATCGGAGACTAGGGAGACCCCGCGGCGGAAGCGGATCTGGCTCAAGCGTGAACCGGCACGCACCAGAATGGGGAACGTTAGAGGAGAGATCTCCGCGTATAGCGGCCCGCTGTACCCGGCCGGAACCGTATCGAAAGCCAATCCATGATCCGTTATCACCCGTGTGAAGACGTCAAGACGCCCCGTCGAGCTCTTTGGATTGGCCGTCGCGGAGATGTCCGCCGGCAAAGCCAGGTTTTCCTGGAGGGGCACGATGTAGACACAACCGGTTTCCAGCACCGCGCCCTCGCTGAGGTCGACCCGGTGAAGCTTGAGATTTTCCAGCTTTTCCATCACCGTGGTGTCGGGACCTGTCAGAAAGCTTGCTCGTACCCGGTAGGCTGAATGCCCCAAACGCAGGTCAAGGCTTGCCGGCTGGATTTGACCAGCGACCGGCGGCTCCTCGGCGAAGATCGTGCTTTCAGCGAACATCTTCTCGATTGTATGGGCCGGCAAAATACCCGTCGATGCTTGCGTCATATCCCGTCCTGTACCGTTGAACCCAGAATTTCATCTCACGTGATTAGCGGATTAGGTATCCCTCGCCAACCGGTTTCCCGCCACAAGAATTGACGCCCCCGCTCTTTTGACGTATTCACGAGCTCAACTCGTGGTGATTTGGGCCGGCCGGCTTGCAGCCACGTTAAACAAGTTGCTAAAAAGGCCGGGTTGCAAAACCCCGGCCAAGGCTGGGGTTTTTTGCTATGTGGAGTGACCTTCGATGACGACCAATGACACCCAAAACCGCAAACATTGGCGGCCAGCAACCGAACTGGTCCATGGCGGAACGACACGGTCCCAGCATGGTGAAACATCGGAAGCCATGTTCCTGACGCAGGGGTTTGTCTATGCCAGCGCCGAGGCTGCGGAAGCCCGTTTCAACGGCGAGGATCCTGGGTTTGTCTATTCCCGCTATGCCAACCCCACGGTCGCAATGTTCGAGGAACGGATGAAAATCCTGGAAGGAGCGGAAGCTGCCCGTGCAACCGCCTCCGGGATGGCCGCCGTCAACCTCGCTCTCATGGCCTCTGTCAAAGCTGGCGACCACGTGGTCGCGGCCAAGGCCCTCTTCGGTTCCTGCCGCTACATCGTTGAGACGTTATTGCCCCGCTATGGCGTTGAATCCACTTTGGTTGACGGCACAGACCTCGACCAGTGGAAAGCTGCGGTCAAACCGAACACCGCAGCGCTGTTCCTGGAAAGCCCGACCAATCCGACGCTGGAGGTCATCGACATCGCTGCTGTTGCAGAGATCGCCCATTCTGTCGGTGCGCGTCTTATCGTCGACAACGTCTTTGCCACTCCCATATTCCAGTCGCCTCTTACGCTGGGCGCGGACGTTGTTGTCTACTCTGCGACCAAACATATCGACGGTCAGGGCCGTTGCCTCGGTGGTGTCATTCTATCCAACGAGGAGTGGATTGCCGATGACGTAATGCCTTTCGTCAAACACACTGGCCCGCATATGAGCCCATTCAATGCCTGGGTACTGCTGAAAGGTCTTGAGACCCTGCCGCTGAGGATCGAACGCCAGACAGCGACCGCTGGCAAGATCGCCGATTTCCTGGCCGGTCAGAAAGCGGTCGCACGCTTGATCTATCCGGGCCGTGACGATCATCCGCAGGCAGAGATTGCGAAAAAGCAGATGCGCGGCGGATCGACCATGCTGGCGTTCGAGATCGATGGCGGCAAGGAAGCGGCCTTCCGGTTCACCAACGCGCTGGAGATCGTCAAGCTGTCCAACAATCTGGGTGATGCAAAGAGCCTGATCACGCACCCGGCAACAACGACGCACCAGTCTCTGGCGGAAGAAGCGCGGGCCGAACTCGACATCTCCGACGGCCTGCTTCGCCTCTCTATTGGCCTGGAAGACCCGCTCGACCTCTTGGAAGACATCGAACAAGCACTGCAGGCCATCTGAGGAATATCCCGCCGGCGCGCGGATAGCGCCAAAGACACTGCCGATACAAAGCTGGGCATCTTTAGGGAAGCCCAGTTTTTTACATTCATCAGACTTCGTAAGGGCTTGCCATCTTGAGCCAAGTTACCTGGAGATCGCCGTCTACAAGTTCTTCCCGGCGCGACAGGAAGGCCTGGATATATGGCTTGGCAAGATGCTCCTTGAGACCGTCAAGCGACCGCCAGGCTTCATAGAAAACGAAATGACCCGGGTCGTTCCGGTCGCTGTGCACATGGTATTGCAAGACACCTTCCTCCCGGCGGGTCGGGGGAACCATTTCCAGCAGCGCCGCCTCGAGCTCGCCTTCCTTGCCAGGCAATGCCCGCGCAGATCCGACAAGAGTGTAAGGACCGGTTTCCCCTTCGTCCGGGTATGGCAGATCAAACGCAGCCTTCGACATATATCGTCTCCTATGGTATGAATTTGATCATACCTATTGAAACTTAAGGTAAGACACAACCCATACCTTTGAGCTTTTGAGAAAGCCGGACTGAGGAGATGAAAATGCCAGATGAGGAAGGTCATCCGGAGCTGGCGGAAATGTCGCTTGGACCCGTACTGTCTGCTTTGGCCGATCCTCTGCGCCGGAAGATCATCCGCGAATTGTCCCTTTCGGACGAAGGAACGGAACGAACCTGCGCCTCTTTCAACCTGCCGGTCAGCAAAGCGACCCTGACCCATCACTTCCGTGTTTTGAGAGAGGCTGGACTTATCCGTCAGATCAACAGAGGCAACAGCCGGGCCGCTGCCCTGAGGCGCTCAGACCTTCAGACGAAGTTCCCTGGCCTGCTCGACCTGCTTGCGGACGAACAGGCGGACACCCAACGCCCATAACCAGCTCAAACACCATACCGGGTCACGAGAGCAGCCGCGCGCTGCCGATTATCCGTGCTCCGGCTGAAACCATACAGACCGCCGCAAAGCCATAGGCCAGGACCGCGAAACCTGAGGGCCAAAGGCACATCAAACAAAACAACCCGATTGTTTCTGCCCCTTCGGCAATTCCGCTCAGATAAAACAGCGATTTGGATCCTTGGGCAGATGTCTTGAGCTGCCGCTTCTCCGCCATAATGGCAAAGGCTAGGAAGGCAGATCCATTTGCATAAAAGCTGAAAAGCAATGCAGCCGCCGCGAACCCATTGGCACTCGGATCAGCCACAGCAAAGGCGAGCGGAACTGCTCCGTAGAACACAAAATCCAGCACAATATCGAGGTAACCGCCCAGGTCCGTCTTGCCTTTAACCCGCGCCACTGCACCATCAAGGCCGTCACACAGCCGGTTCAGAACAACAAAAAAGAGGCCCCAGTAAGTTGCTCCGAACGAAATGCCGACTGCAGCTGCTATCGCGAAGCCGAAACCGGTGATCGTAACCTGATTGGCCGTAACACCCAACCTCGCAAGCCAGCTTCCTCCCCTCGTTAAAGGCGGGTCAATAATGGGGCGGAGGCGGGCATCGAACATGAATGCAGCAATCTTGTCTGATCAGGGAAGGGCCGCTGCACTAAATGCGAAAATCTGCTCCGCGTGCAAGGTGTACTCTTTCACGGATGCGTCATCCGCACTATAAGCTGCGCGAAAGTTCAGACGGCCAGTGTGCCGAAAACGGGTAGACACAAGTGTCAGGTATGTATCGCGCCACCACAAAAGGCATCGAGGTTTCGGTCGAGCCGTTTTTTCTGGACGATGAATCAGATCCGGAAGGAGGCCATTACGTCTGGGCCTATATGGTGGAAATCCGCAATGACACCAATACGCCGGTTCAGCTGCGCTCGCGTTACTGGAAAATCATGGATGCGCTCGGCCGCGTCGAAGAAGTAAGCGGCGCGGGCGTGGTCGGCGAGGAGCCGATCATCGAGCCGGGCGAAACCTATGAGTATTCTTCCGGCTGCCCGCTGAAGACCAGCTCCGGTTTCATGCAGGGCAGCTATGGCATGCAGTGGGAGGACGGCACACCTTTCGAAGTTGCCATCCCCGCGTTTTCACTGGATCTTCCCGACGAAATCCGAAGCCTGAATTAAAAGCCAATCAGCCTATGCGGTGACGTGCAATGGCCCCGCGCTCAATGGCGGCCACGGTCAGTTTATCCAGCATGAAGCGGTCGCGCAGCAACTGAAGAATACGCAGCTCTTCCCGCGACACATCCAGATCGGCGGAAGCCACTTCAACAGCCAGAGCATAGGCCGTATCGTAGAGATGCACCGGCAGAGCGTCGGCGACCAGGCTCAAGACATCCATAAGCCCGGTATCACTCTGAAGCCGTTCCCCGCACCGCTGCGCGGCTGGCAAAACGTCCGCCGGATCGAAGCCTTTAAACACAGGCAGCATCTTCGCCACATCGCCGATGGTGGCCAGTTCGCTATCAGTCATGCTGGCATCGGAGGCCGACGTGATGACCATGACATAGATGAGGGCTTCCGGGATGCTGATCGTATCGTTCATCGTCTTGTGAGAGCCTTTTCTGCGGCGGTTTCGTTCGTCTGATGTTGGCAACATAGGGACAGGTAGACCTTTGTTCCTTTGCCTTCAAGTCGCAAGTCTGCCACAACTTCGTTGACGGAAGGCACCAGCTTTTCTAGTGTCGCCGCGCTTCCCCCCGGTCCAGGCCGACATTGGACCAGGACAGCTTTCATTTTTCCAAACAACAAGAACAGATCTCAACCATGACCGACAACTCCCTGCCACCGCTTGACCTTTCGCCGGAATTCGTCGAGGCAGCCCGGACTTCCAAAGCCTGGCCCTTCGAGGAAGCACGAAAACTGGTCAAACGGGTCGAGAAGCGGGATCCGTCGCAACCGGTCCTGTTTGAGACGGGCTATGGCCCCTCGGGCCTGCCCCACATCGGCACCTTCGGCGAAGTCGCCCGCACCACAATGGTACGCACGGCCTTCCGCCTGCTGACCGAAGACAAGATCCCAACACGTCTCCTGTGCTTCTCCGACGATATGGATGGCATGCGGAAGATTCCGGACAATGTGCCGGACAGATCGTTTCTGGAGCCGCATCTGCACAAGCCGCTCAGCGTCGTGCCGAACCCGTTCGGCGGCGATTACAAGAGTTTTGGCGATCACAACAACGCCATGCTGCGCCGGTTTCTGGATACCTTCGGTTTCGATTACGAATTTGCCAGCGCAACGGAATACTACAAGTCCGGCAAGTTCGACGAAATCCTGCTGAAGGCCCTCTGGAAATATCAGGACATCATGAAGGTGATGCTTCCGACCCTTGGCGAAGAACGTCAGGCAACCTACAGCCCGTTCCTGCCGATCTCTCCAACCTCCGGACGTGTTCTTTATGTCCCGATGAAAGAGGTCAACGCCAAGGATGGCACGATCACCTTCGAGGGCGAAGACGGCACGGACGTGACGCTGCCTGTGACCGGCGGCAATGTGAAGCTGCAGTGGAAACCGGACTTCGGAATGCGCTGGGCCGCCCTTGATGTCGACTTTGAAATGTTCGGCAAGGATCACATGACCAATGCGCCGATCTACGACAAGATCTGCAAGATCCTTGGCGGCAAGGCACCCGATCACTTCGTCTACGAACTGTTCCTGGCCGATGACGGTGCCAAGATATCCAAGTCCAAGGGCAATGGCCTGACCATTGACGAATGGCTGACCTATGCTTCAACCGAGAGCCTGTCGCTCTACATGTTCCAGAAGCCGAAGACGGCCAAGAAACTCTATTTTGATGTGATCCCGAAGGCGGTGGACGAATATTACACCTTCGCGTCCAAATTCGCGGACATGCCGGTCGAGCAGAAGCTGATGAACCCCGCCTGGCATATTCACTCGGGCGATGTTCCGAAAATCGACATGCCGGTGCCCTTCGCCATGCTGCTCAATCTCGTTTCCGCTTCCAACGCGGAAAACAAGGATGTGCTTTGGGCTTTCATCACCCGTTATGCGCCAGGTGTCACCGCGGCAAACCATCCGCAACTCGATGATCTGGTTGGTTATGCGATCCGCTACTTCGATGATTTCGTCAAACCGACCAAATCGTTCAAGGCCCCGGACGAGGTAGAGCTGGACGCCCTCAAGACGCTGGATGCTGCATTGGCGGCGCTGCCGGCGGATGCGGACGGCGCTGTGATCCAGGATGCGGTGCTGGACGTAGCCCGGAAGATCGAGCGCTATCAGGATCCGAAGAAAAAGAGCCCCGATGGAGGTCCCGGCGTTTCCGTCGCCTGGTTCTCGGCCCTCTATCAATTGCTGCTGGGGCAGGAACGCGGGCCGCGCTTCGGATCTTTCGTGGCACTTTACGGCATCGCGGAAACCCGCGCCTTGATCGCCAAGGCCCTGTCCGGCGAGCTGGCCGCCTAACGGATCAGCACATTATCGACAGAACCAGGAGGGCCGCGGAAACGTGGCCCTTTTCCTTTCAACGGCTGTATCTCTGGCGATAACCGGCCATCTCATCCTTCAACGTCTGGATTTCCGATAAGATCCTGTCGGTCTCCGCTCGGATAAGCAGGCGTTCAGCTTCAGCCTCGACTGCAAATTCCTGCTGAACAAGCTCCGTCTCCAGCGTCATCAAACGGAACTCGGAGACAGCTGCCTCAATCAATTCCTCTTCTTCGACAACTTCCAGTTCGGCTGGCAGAAGTATACCGAGGGCGAAATTCAGCCAGATCAGAAACAGGCAGGCCCAGACGGCCATAATGACCACCCAGACGACCGGATACCTCGCTCCAATCTCCGGCAGCATTTCCATAAACCAGATGTCGATAAAAAGAATCCGCACCAACGTTTTGAAAGCGGTGAAGACATCGGAAAACCAGGCAGGCAGACCTCCGGCGAAAAGCTGCGATGTCAAAATGGCAAATGCGTAGAGCATCAGCAGCGACAGCATCAGCGCAATGCCAAACTCGCGAACCAACGCAAGCAGCAGCCTTCCTAAACGCACCAGAACGACACCTTCGGCAAGGTTTCGAAGCAGCTTCAACACCCTCAAAACGAGCAGAGCGGCCAGGTAAGGTGCGCTGAATCCGATCAGGACAACAACGATGGAAAGATCGAAAACGTTCCAAAAGCTCCGGAAGAACCCGCGAAAATTCCCGATGAGCCGCAATCCCAACGCAATCAGTATAATGCCAATCGCAATTCGGCTGACGGCATCAAGCAGCCAGGCTATGTCCGTGACGACATGTTCGAACGTGCCGATCCCCATACAAATTCCGTTCAAGGCAATCGCCGCGCAAATCAAAATCTCTGTCGCCGGTTGAAGCCATTCCGGCCTGGTCCCGTCTTGCTGCATACGGTGCGCCCTTGCCTTGTCCAGACATGGGACGCACGGGAATGCGAAACATGAAATCCTGAGCACCCCGCGCAGCCGCCGATGTCATGCTGAGGCCTATCCGGATTGAGCTCCCGGCGCGGCAATATCTGGCGGGTTTCCTCAAACGCGGGAATGGGTTCTTCTTTTTTGCGCAAGACGCGCGATTGAGGAGAACCTCTCGATGCCGGGAGATTCCGCCTTGACAGAAAGGGGGTGAAAGCGCAGAAAAGCCATCGCTTCAGGCGGGTGTAGCTCAATGGTAGAGCAGAAGCTTCCCAAGCTTAAGACGAGGGTTCGATTCCCTTCACCCGCTCCAACTGTAGCGCGCAACTTCGTTTGGCATTTCGCGCAACTTCACTTGGCACCCGATTTAAAGCCTCTTTCGGCCCAAAAGCAGACGTTAGAGCCCTCATATATGTCTCTACTCAGGGCGATAAAGCATTGAACGTCTTGCATTTGAATATCGTCTTATGGAGTGGCGAAGCAGATTTCGCTGACGCACAATAGAAACACTGCACCCTGATATAACCACCTGCCTCCGATCTCCTTTGCATAGGGTAGCGAAACCTTACGTAGGTCGGTAGTGCATCCCTCATCTTTTATTTGTCTGGCTGCTACCCTGATCGAAACCG
>JBNKOQ010000007.1:0-21617 GCA_050294735.1 Roseibium sp.
GTCTCGCCGACGTCGAGCGGGCCCACATCCTCTCTGTCCTCGAGAGCGTCCGCGGCAAGCGCGCCCGCGCGGCTGCTCGGGTGCTTGCGATTTCTCCAACGGAAACCAAGAATCTCGCCCTTCGTGAAATGGCCAGGGCTGTCCGTGCGGCAATGCCGGATATCCTGAAAGGCAATGCCCGTGACATCGAGGCGATGAAGGCCAATGGCCAGACCGCGGCTTTCCTGGATCGAGGCACCTTGACGGAAGAGCGGATTGAAGCCGTTGCAAGGGCCCTTGAAGATATTGTTGCGCTGGACGACCCGGTTGGCAGCGTGATGGCTGCCTGGGATCGGCCAAACGGATTGAAAATTGAGCGCGTGCGTACGCCGCTTGGTGTCATTGGTGTGATTTATGAAAGCCGTCCGAATGTTACTGCAGATGCCGGCGCCCTTTGTCTGAAGGCGGGCAATGCGGTGATCCTGCGGGGCGGCTCTGACACTATTCAGTCGAACAAGGCGATCCATGCGGCTTTGCAAACCGGGCTCAGAGCAGCTGGTTTGCCAGAAGATGCCATCCAGATGGTGCCTGTCACGGACCGTGCGGCAGTTGGAGAGATGCTGAAGGGGCTAGGCGGAAATCTGGACGTGATTGTTCCCCGCGGTGGCAAAAGTCTGGTTGGCCGTGTTCAGGATGAAGCCCGTGTGCCTGTTTTTGCCCACCTGGAAGGCCTCGTGCATATTTTTGTCGATAAAGCGGCGGACTTTGGCAAGGCTGTTGAGATCATCGTCAACTCGAAACTCCGCCGCACGGGGATTTGCGGGTCGCTGGAGACACTGCTGGTGGATGAGGCTATTGCGGAGGATTTTGTGCCGCTCGCAGTCAAGGCGCTGCAAGATAAGGGCTGCGAGATCCGGGGCGATGCCCGCGTTCAGGGGCTTTGCGGGAATGTCAGTCCTGCACAGGCGGATGACTGGGCGACGGAATATCTCGACGCGATTCTGGCTGTGAAGGTCGTCGCGGACCTGAACGATGCGATCGAGCATATCGCCGTCTACGGATCCAATCACACGGACTGTATCCTTACTGAAGATGCTGCAGCAGCGGAAACGTTCTTCCAGCGGGTGGACTCTGCAATCGTTCTACATAATGCATCGACCCAGTTTGCCGATGGCGGCGAATTCGGGATGGGGGCGGAGATCGGAATTGCGACGGGCAGGATGCATGCGCGCGGGCCGGTTGGTGTCGAACAGCTGACGAGCTTCAAATACCGGGTGCACGGCGAGGGACAAATCCGTCCATGACCTCCTGCCGTACGCCGGGAAATGCCATTCCCGAATGGCTCAGGCTGCCTCATGCGGAGCCTGGAAACCGGATCGGCATTTTCGGAGGCTCGTTCAATCCGCCACACTCCGGTCATCGGCTTGTTGCGGAAACCGCTCTGAAGCGTTTGCGGCTGGATCAGGTTTGGTGGATGGTGTCCCCTGGAAATCCGCTAAAAGATCATGTGGACCTTGCGCCTCTTGAGAGGCGCGTCCATATGACTCGTTCGGTGGCCGAACATCCGCGTATGAAGGTTTCGGCGCATGAACAGGTTCTAGGTTCTCCCTATACGGCCCGGACAATCGCAATGTTGCGGGTCAAACGACCGGCATTGCGCTTTGTCTGGATTATGGGAGCCGACAACCTGGCCGGCTTTCATCATTGGCAGGATTGGCGCTCCATAGTTGACAGTGTCCCTATGGCTGTCGTCGACAGGCCTGGAGCGTCTCTTGCGACCCTAGGGGCGCCAATGGCGAAAGCCTATGAGAAGCAGAGAGTTGACGAAACGGATGCCGCGCTTCTTGCGGATTTGAAAGCACCTTCTTGGGTCTTTCTGCACACTGCACTTGACGACAGCTCATCGACGCGATTGCGGAAAGGTGGAGCCACGTAACGTAAATTGAAACCTTGGGATTTGTGCTTGTCTTGAAAATGCCAAGTCCAAAGGCGTATTCTAAACACGGTCGTCACATCGACGGTCGAGGTACGGTCAACTGTCCCTTGCCTGGAAGCAAGGGCAATAAGGCGAAAGGCACTACATCTGACCATGACCTTTGAAAGCGAGGGGACCACCAGGTCCACTCCTGTCCAGACCCCCGCAAGAGCAGATCTTACGGGAGAGCTGATCGATACGGTTCTCGCCAGTCTCGAAGACTCCAAGGCTGAGGACATCGTTACTCTTGAAATTTCCGGAAAAAGCTCTTTGGCTGACCACATGGTGGTCGTCTCGGGCCGCTCCCACCGTCATGTGGGTGCGATCGCTGACCACCTCTTGCGGGATGTCAAGGAATCCGGTGCTGGCAATGCCAATGTCGAGGGTCAGACGACCTGCGACTGGGTGTTGATCGATGCCGGTGATGTGATCATTCATATCTTCCGTCCGGAAGTTCGCGGTTTCTACAATCTTGAAAAGATGTGGGCACCGGAACCAGACGACGCACCACAGTACGTCGGCTAACAACGGATGCCGGGCCGTTTCAGGGTTCGGCGGACAAGAGTGAGCGTGCCGGGCTTTGCGCCCGGCGAGGAAATTTATGCGGTTTATTATAGCCTGTATCGGGCGCATGAAGTCCGGTGCCGACAAGGACTTGTTTGACCGCTATGTCGAGAGAGCTCGCAAGACCGGTCGTGGTCTTGGCGTGACCGCTGTGACGGTCTCTGAAACTTCTGAAAGCCGGGCTCAAAGGGCGTCAGACCGCAAAGCGGAAGAAGCTGCGTCTCTGGCGGCTGTCTTGCCGCCAGGCGCGAAGCTTGTTGTTCTGGATGAGCATGGCAAGTCGGTATCCAGCATGGCCTTCAGTGCAAAGCTGGAGGCCTGGAAAGACGAGGGTATTCAGGATGTCGTTTTTGCAATTGGCGGTGCCGATGGGCACGGCGCAAACCTGATCGCTCGGGCGGACCTGAAGATTGCCTTTGGAGCAATGACCTGGCCGCATCAAATCGTACGCATTCTTCTGGCGGAACAGATCTATCGCGCGCTAACCATCCAGTCCGGCCATCCCTATCATCGGGAGTAACCGGACCGGGCGGTCAAGTTTAAATTCGCTTATTCCTCAACGCAATAATACCAGTACCCCTGCGTCAGAGCTGAGTTTGTCCAGGTCCAGCAGAGAGACGGATCCGGCAGCGGTGGCGGTGTATTGGCTGCGACGATGATGATTGTACCGAGTGTCACCCCAAACACAGTAGCTCCCCAATGTCTTCCACGCCATCCGCCAGGGCGCTTTACGATCCTGACATTGTTGACTTTTCTGGCATTGACGTTCGGGGTCGCCTTCTTTTTGGCGGTCGGCGAAGGTTTTTTGGGCGATTTTGCGGTGGTTCTTGCTGGGGATTTCGACTTGCCTTTCGCAGCCGGCTTTTTTTGAGCAATCTTGATCAGATCTGGCTGGGATGCGTCTGCGTTCCAGCCCAGCGAATGGGGCAGTGAAGTTGTTACAAGTGCCATAGACTGCCCTGTGCTGGCACCTATCAGGGTGAGCGCGAGGGTGGCCACAAGAATTCTGGTTGAGCGCATGTTTTAAAATTCCCTTTCTTCAAAATGAACACCAACCGGTTGGCATGGTCCGGGGTCGCATAAACCAGCAACCTGCGTTTCTGACGACGCACATGCACCCAGCTGATACCTGTGACCTCAAAAAGAGACCGCGGTTCGAGCTTTTACGTGCTGTGTCTTAAAATATTTCAACTCCTGATTTGGGTATTGTAATTTTTACCGTAAGAATTAGGCAAGGTGGAACGTATGCAGTGGACTTGAGCCGCTTGTGACTGGCGCGGATGCAAGCTGCTCGGAGGCACCTGAGCGATATGCCCGCTTGTCGCCGCAATCGTTGCCTAGAGTTCCTGAGCCTGTTTGTTGGCGCGAACGGGTGTTGGTAAACGGTTCCTTAACGATGCGCTGGGTATCGAATTCCATATGTTGGATCGAAGGATGGGCAGTTGGCAGATGAGCTCAAAAGAGCACATGCTGCAAAAGCGCGAAAATCGCTTGCTGAGAGGGAAGTCCATTCTTCTGGCCTCTGGTTTTTTGATGATCTTCTCGTCTGTCCCTGCGATATCCACTGAAACTGTGCCAGAGGCAGAGATTGGTGAAACTGCCGATAATGTGGAACCGGCGATTGCCGAGGCCCTGCAGAAGAAGCAGCAGCGCGAGCAGGAGCTCTTGGCTCTGGGCCGGGACATCGAAGTGTCGGACCAGCGCCAAAAAGAGATTGAACGTGAGATCAAGCTGATTGACCGTGACCGGGAGAATCTGAATGGCAAGATCCTCCGGACGGCAGATACCATCAAGGGCTTTGAGACGAAACTGACTGATACAGAGCGCCGTCTGTTGCGCCTTGCCGAAAACGAAGAGGCGGTACGACAGTCCCTAAATGGGCGCAAGGAAGTTCTCGCTGAGGTTCTGGCTGCTCTTCAGCGTATCGGGCATCGGCCTCCGCCGGCATTAGCAGTGCGGCCAAGTGATGCTCTCGCCGCTGTAAGGAGTGCTATTCTTTTGAACGCTGTCATGCCTGAGCTCAGGGTTGAAACGGAGGCGTTGGCCACGGATTTGGCGGAACTCAGCCGTTTGAAATCAGTGATCGCGGGCGAAAAGACACGTCTGCGCGGGGATGCCATGCGTCTTGCCGAGGAAAAGTCTCGTCTCGAGTTGTTGTTGAGCGCCAAGCGTCAAGAGCGGACGAAGACCGCCAGGCAACTGGCTGCAGAGGCGGCACGGGCGGAAGAACTTGCCGGTAAGGCTGGCTCCCTTAAAGAACTGATTGCCAGTCTGGAAAGTGAAATTGAGAGCGCGCGTGCGGCTGCAGCTGAGTCTCTGGAAGCTGAACGTCAGGCGCGCTTGAACAAGAACCGGGCTCAGGACGATCCGTTTGCTGATCCGGGGCGGTTGTCTCCTGCTGTCGCGTTTGAGGACACCAGAGGGCAATTGCCAAAGCCTGTTTCCGGCCAGATGATCCGGGACTTTGGTCAGAAAGACGAGTTTGGCAGTTTAACCCAAGGGCAATCGATCGCGACCCGTGCCGGTTCGCGTGTAACGTCACCCTCGGACGGGTGGGTTGTCTATGCTGGCCCGTTCCGATCCTTCGGGCAGCTCTTGATCCTGAACACCGGCGGCGGTTACCATGTGCTTCTGGCGGGCATGGACCGAATCGACGCCGAGCTAGGACAATTCGTATTGGCCGGAGAACCGGTCGGCGTCATGGGCACCACCAAGTGGGCGAGTGCTTCAACGATAGGTCTGGGCTCAGCCCAGCCGATCCTGTATGTAGAATTTCGCAAAGGCGGAAGTGCGATTGATCCCACACCATGGTGGGCACGCATCGAAGAAGAAAAGGCTCGCGGATGATTCGGAAAGCTTCTCTGCTGCTCGTTGGCGGCTTGATGGGGGCCGTAGCGGTCACCACCCTGTCGCTGGTTCCATTTCGTGTCAGCGACGCGGCCAATGCTGCTGCCTCGGACACTTATCGTCAGCTCAATCTTTTTGGGGACGTGTTTGAACGGGTTCGTTCGGATTATGTCGAGATGCCGGACGATGCCCAACTGATCGAAAGTGCGATCAATGGCATGCTGACATCCCTGGATCCGCATTCCAGTTACATGTCGCCGAAAAGCTTTCGTGACATGCAGGTCCAGACACGTGGTGAATTCGGCGGTCTTGGCATTGAAGTGACCATGGAAGATGGTCTCGTCAAAGTCGTTTCTCCGATCGACGACACGCCGGCTTACAAGGCGGGAGTGCTCGCTGGTGACCTGATTACAGCCATTGATGGTGAGCAGGTTCAGGGATTGTCGCTGAACGAAGCGGTCGAGAAAATGCGCGGCCCGGTCAAGACGGACATCGTCGTGACCATTCTCCGCGAGGGCGCGACAGAACCGCTGGATATCACAATTACCCGCGATATCATCCGGATCCGTTCTGTCCGTTGGCGGGAAGAGGACGACGTCGGGTACATTCGCATTACCCAGTTCAACGAGCAAACGTTTGACGGCTTGAAGAAGGGTCTCGAAGAGACCACGGAGAAAATCGGCGCCGACAAGATCAAGGGTTACATCGTTGATCTCCGGAACAACCCCGGCGGTCTTCTGGATCAGGCTATCGCAGTTTCGGATGCCTTTTTGGAGCGTGGCGAAATCGTTTCGACCCGAGGCCGTAATTCGGATGAGACCCAGCGCTATAATGCTCGCAGCGGGGATCTCGCTGACGGCAAACCAGTGATCATTCTGGTCAACGGCGGCTCCGCATCCGCTTCGGAAATCGTGGCGGGTGCTTTGCAGGATCATCGCAGAGCGACTGTGCTCGGCACGCGATCCTTCGGAAAGGGCTCGGTTCAGACGATCATTCCACTGGGCGCAAATGGAGCGATCCGCTTGACGACAGCGCGCTATTATACGCCGTCGGGCACCTCCATTCAGGCAAAGGGGATCCTTCCGGATATCGAAGCCTTGCAGAACCTGCCTGATGAGCTCAAGGGACGTGCGGAGACCAAGGGCGAAGCAGGGTTGCGCGGACACCTTGAGGCCGAGGGCCAGGGCGAAGAGGGCAAAAAGGAACAATCCGGCAGCCAGGCTTACGTACCGGCGGATCCGGCAGATGATGTTCAGCTGAAACTGGCGTTGGATCTTCTGCGTGGTGTGCAGGTGAACAGTGCCTTCCCGCCGGCCGGCGATACCGCCGCCGTACCGAACTAACCACAGCCTTATCAGCCCGCGTGCATTGATGCGTGGGCTGATACCTGAAAAGAGCGCAACACCAGATGCCTGACAGACACGATGGCGAGTGAAGACCTCACAGCTCCTCTAGGGTTGGGGAAACGGAGAATTCTCCGTCTGCCCTTCGGACTTATTGGTGTGGGCATCGTCAGTGTTGTTGCCACGACGGCCGTTATCTGGATGGCTGTTGTGGATGACCCCTATGGTGGTGAGCCGGTTGCGGTCGTCCCGCTGGAAAACGCGGTTGAGGGTCTGTCTTCCCGTGACATTGAGGTGGTTGAAATCAGCCCCTCGCTTGGTGGTGAACTGGGTCCGAACCTGCGGCCGCAGTCGGATAATTCCAGCCTTGGTCCCCGCTATGAGCTGCAGACGAAAGCGGGCCCGGACGGCATGTCCGGGGGGAACCTCATCAATCCGGATCCGCGCGTCAGTGAACGATCAGACTACGGCTTCTTGCCCCGGATCAGTTCGGACGGGGTTCGTCCGCTCGATGCCTATGCCCGGCCCTATTCCCGGGAGTTTGCATCTATTCCAAGAATTGCCGTTATCATCGGTGGATTGGGGCTGAGCGAAACCGGTACAGAGAATGCTATCGATCAGTTGCCTGCTGATGTCACGTTTGCGATGGCGCCCTATGGTTCGGATCTGGACCGCTGGATGCAACGGGCCCGGTCAAAGGGGCATGAATTGCTTTTGCAGTTGCCCCTTGAGCCTTTCGATTTCCCCGACAACGACCCGGGACCGCATACCCTGCTTGTCAGCCTGCAGCCTGCAGAGATGATGGACAGGCTGAAATGGTTGCTGACCCGGGCAACCAACTACGTGGGTGTCATCAATGATATGGGGGAGCGGTTTACATCGACACAGCCCTCCATGCAGCTGCTGCTGGAAAAATTGAATGAACGCGGCTTGATGTTTGTTGATAATGGCACGTCTTCCCGGAGCACCTCTGCCGAGGTCGCCGCTGAAACGAAGTCGCCGTTTAGTGCCGTGGATGTGGTTCTGGACGATGTTCCGCGAGATGATGAAATTAATGCCAAGCTTCTGCAGCTTGAAGGTGTTGCCCGTGCTCGTGGAATTGCGGTTGCTTCTGGTTCGGCCCTTCCGGTAACTGTCCGTCAGCTTGAAGTGTGGTCCCGGGATCTCGAGCAACGCGGCTTGTTGCTTGTGCCTGTCAGCGCGACAATCGATAGATGAGGTGGCCTTGTGCCAATCGAAGGTATTCTCCAAGACTTTCCATCGGTAGAAGAGGGACTTCCCTACCGGCCGTGTGTCGGCATCATGGTCTTGAACAAGGCGGGAAGAGCCTGGATCGGCAAGCGTGACGATGGCAACGGTTCATCCGAGTATGAGTACGCATGGCAGATGCCCCAGGGCGGAATTGATCCCAACGAGAATCCGGAAAAGGCAGCCCTCCGGGAGCTCTACGAAGAAACCTCTATCCGCTCGGTGTCTGTCATCGGCGAGACTGAGGGGTGGCTCTTGTACGATTATCCACCTGAGGTTCTGGAGCAATCCCGGCGTGGTAAATATCGTGGGCAAGCACAGAAATGGTTTGCTGTACGTTTTGAAGGCGATGAAAGCGAGATCGAGGTCTTATCGCCTCCAGACGGTCACAAGGCCGAGTTTTGTGACTGGAAATGGGAGCAGGCAGCTCGGCTCCCTGATCTGATCGTCCCATTCAAACGTGACGTCTATCGGGGCGTTGTTAAAGCGTTCTCACATTTGACGGACTAGCTAAGCGGGCAAGCAGCAGGGCTGCAGGCTCTGACGTCAAAATGGGTAGCCTGCCCTTACACGCAGAGCCACTCGGTTCTGACACTCTCGTCGACTTCCAGCGGCAAGTATTTGTCGCGCTCGCGGTTTACGGTCTCCAAATCTGCAATCTGATGCAGCGCCCATACCGCAGCACCGCGGACAACGGGTGCGTCATCTTCAAGATGCCGGCGCACTGCGGGGAGAAATTGCTGATCTCTCGAGTTTCCGGCAGCGATTAGAACATTACGTAAAAAGCGGTTGCGCCCAATTCGTTTGATTGGTGAGCCGGAGAAGAATTTCCGGAAGGCGCTGTCGTCAAGCTGCAGAAAAGCCGATAGGCGAGGGGTTTTGAGGTCCTCCCGTGCCATCAGTTTGGTTTCATGGGCAGCGGACGCAAACTTGTTCCAGGGGCAGGCAGCCAGGCAATCATCGCAGCCGTAGATCCGGTTTCCCATGGCCTTGCGGAACTCTGCCGGAATTGGTCCGGCATGCTCGATTGTGAGATAGGAGATGCAGCGCCTGGCATCGAGTTGGTAGGGGGCGGGAAAAGCATCGGTTGGGCAACTGTCGAGACAGGCCCGGCAAGACCCGCAATGGTCTCTCTCCATCTCAGTATGCGGCAAGTCCAGCGTGGTGAAGATCGAGCCCAGGAAGAACCAGGAACCAAGCTCGCGTGAGACAAGGTTTGTGTGCTTGCCTTGCCAACCAAGGCCAGCGGCTTCCGCGAGGGGTTTTTCCATCACCGGGGCAGTATCGACGAAGACTTTCACGTCTCCTCCTGCGCGGGAAACCAGAAAGCTTGCCAGTTCCTTCAAGCGTCCTTTGATGACGTCGTGATAGTCCCTGTTGCGGGCGTAAACAGAAATACCCGCGCTGGCGGGATCGTTTAGATGGGCGAGGGGAGGCTCAGTTGGTCCGTAATTCATCGCCAGCATGATCACGGACTTGGCGTCGGGCCAAAGAACTTGCGGATCGGCGCGCCGGTCTGCGGTTTCGGCCATCCACAGCATGGTGCCGTGATAGTCGGCGGCAATAAACCGTTTCAAACGCTCTGGGGCCTGTGGAATACCATTCGCGGGGGCAATGCGAAAGCCGTCGAAATTGAGACTTCTGGCCTTTTCGTCCAAGGCAGTCAGGAGGCGTTGCGTTCGATCAGGTTTGCTGGTCAGAAGTCCAGATCCGCGTAGGTTTCCGATGCCGGCATCCCGAGGATCTTCTCTCCCAGAAGAGGACGCACGCTCGGGCGTGATTTGACCCGCGCGTACCAGCTCTTCACGTTTTCCTCGTCCGCCCATGTCACTTCGCCCAGATAGTCGGCGCAGGAGAGTTCCGCTGCCAGCGCGAAATCGGCGAAAGACAGCCGGTCACCGGCAAGCCACCTGCGGGAGGCAACAAGATAGCCGAAATACTTCAGATGATGGTGAATGTTTGCCCGGGCGACACGCAGAGCGGCGGAATCAGGCTCGCCGCCTCCGGCCGACTTGGGCATTGTCTGCTTGTAGATCCGCTCGCGCACCAGATGGCCGACAACTTCCGTGTCAAATTTCGTTAAAGACCATTCCACAAGGCGGCGGCACTCGGCTCGGGCGTCAGGGTGGTCCGGCATCAGACGGCGGTCGGCAACAGCGTATCCGCGCGTTTCATCCAGATACTCCATGATTGTCATGGGGCCGCATATCGCAGGCCCATCATTTTCCACGAGCACTGGCACGGTTCCTGCCGGATTGAGCTGAAGGAGCTCCCGGGGCCGTTCCCAGGGGTTGAGCGTTCGTTCCTGAAATTCTGCGCCATACTCCTTCAACATCAGACGGACGAAGCGGGAAGACGGTGAGAAAGGATGGTGATAAAGCGTGAGCATGAACGGCTTTTGATAGGGGCAGATGGGAGCACAAGGTATTATGGCAACGTCCAGCGTGCCGATAGCTTTCAATTATGTCCTAAGGGTGGTTATCAAGGGTTTGACGCAGCGCTTTTACTCACCGAATTTGTTGTTAAGGCATTCAAGTTCATGCGAGCAGTTGATTCTTAAGGGTTATCAGGAACCAGATTTATGGACGAACAGACAATAATTAACGCACTAATCCTTGGGATTGTCGAAGGTTTGACCGAATTTATCCCGGTTTCGTCGACCGGACATATTTTGCTTCTTGGACATTTTCTCGGTTTTGAAAGCACGGGGAAAACTTTTGAGGTTTTGATTCAGCTAGGAGCAATCCTGGCAATTCTCACGGTTTATTCGGCAAGATTGTGGAATATGGCGCTGGCACTCCCCAGCGATCAGAGCACCCGCCGTTTTGTGTTCGGAATTTTACTGGCCTTCCTCCCCGCCGCTGTCATCGGTGTTTTTGCCCATGGGTTCATCAAGACGGTCCTGTTCGAATCGCCGGCGCTTATCTGTTCAACGCTGCTTGTCGGAGGCTTGATTCTGCTGTGGATTGACCGTCTGCCGCTGAAGCCGCGCTACACAAATGTGATGGACTACCCTCTAAGCCTTTGTTTCAAGATTGGCCTGTTTCAATGCCTTGCCATGGTGCCTGGCGTCTCCCGCTCAGGATCGACAATTGCAGGCTCCCTTTTGATGGGAACGGACAAGCGTTCTGCCGCCGAGTTTTCATTCTTTTTGGCGATGCCAACAATGGCGGGGGCGTTCACCTACGATCTTTACAAGAACCGGAATGTGCTTTCGGCGGATGATGCCGTTCTCATCACGATTGGCTTTGTCGCGTCATTTATCGCAGGTGTCTTTGTGGTTCGAGGGCTGCTTGACTTCGTCACGCGCCATGGTTTCGCACCGTTTGCCTATTGGCGCATCGTCGTCGGTCTCTTGGGGTTCATCGGTCTCTATTACTTCGGCTGAAGGCGAAAAGGATGAGGACCGGAAAACATTTTGTTTCCAGCATGAGATATGCCGCGTCGAGTGACCGACATGCTGGTTGAAGGGTTCTTCCGATAACCACCTCGGGCCGAAGCTCACTTTTTACAAGGCCGCCAAATTTGGTTGGCAGTGAGGATCATTTTAGGCAGGGGAAGTGGCGATCTGCGCCGGTATCCCCTGCTTGCGTGTCCAGCTCGATTTTTATGAGTTTGTCTAAAACCAGATGCCGTCGTCAATTTCGGCTGCCACATTGGACTTGTTTTCAGCGCTTTCCGAGAAGCCAAACAGGACTTGCTGACGGGTTTGTTCTCCGCTGCTAAGCAGATCCAGCCATCCCTGCAGGCCCGCGTTATCCGGGCCGCGGTTCAAGACGTTGTTGTAGAGCAGTGTCAGGAACTGTGTGTCGTCGACATTATCCCCGTAGGTTGCCTGAAACTCCGCCGATCCGATAAAGGCGTTTGCCAAGTCGTAAATTCCCAGACCCTGGTCGACAAGGTTGATATTGTGGCCAAGTCCGGCCTGGTCCGGGGCTCTATCGAAAGCTGCCTTGTAAAGGCGATAGGTCTGGCCCGCCGTGCCATCAAGATCGAATGCGAGGGTTCCGTCTGAAAATTGCAGCCGCTCGACATTGGTCAGTTGGGTGGCGCCGTCGACGGTGATCTGGTTGCCGGATGTGACAATCGACGAACCGGCCCGCGCGTTGCTGAAGGTGATCACGTCGAGTCCGCCCCCTGCATCGAATGTGCTGCCGAGATCCGTCAGAGCAAAACGGTCGTTCCCATCGGTTCCAGTCGGGGAGGACGTGCCACCGGAACTGCTGATCCCTGCGAAAACAAGATATTCCCCCGTGCTGAGACCATTGGAGGCATCCTTGTTGTCGGAAGAAATCGACAAATAATAGGTGCTGCTTTCAGACGCTTCGAATGCGAAGGATGCAACGCCTTCAGTCCCATAGAGATGCTCTGTCGAGGTCGATATCAGAGCGGATGTGCCTTGTCCCTTGAAGAGCTCAAGATGAGGAGAGAAATCAACGCTGCCCCCGGTATTGGCGGTCAGGGTGAAGACGTAATTTGTTCCGGCGACAAGATCGATGCGGTAATAATCGATGTCGCCTGCGCCAAAGACCTCACCGAATTTGACGGCGGAAGCTGCAGTGGATGTTGCGGATCCATCTGCCTGCTGTTTTGCGAGTTCCTCACTTGTCGCCGGCACCAAAACCGCCGTTGTTGATGTCGATCCTGCTGCGTCGCCGCCGGTGCCGCCATCTCCCCAAGTATAATTACCCCAAGCGAAATTTGCCATGAACCACTCCAAATTAATATTGGACGAGAATAACAAGGCTTAGGGCTTTGAAAGTGATCTCGGTCACAAATCGTGCCATTGGGCCAAGCGAGTTGGATAAGAAGAGTCTCTGTGAAATCGAGCGGATAGGGATGGTTCCGAGGCTCCTATTTTTCATTGTCCATCGGAGCGGGCGGGGCGGCATGGCTTTGCGTCATCGCGCTCAATTCGTCCGCCAGCACATTGCGCAGATGGCTCGGGGTGATCAGCTCCGCCCCCGGTCCGAGCCAGCGGACCAGTGGAAACAACCGCCTCTGGTCGGTGTTCGGGATGTCGAGGAAGACATGCCCGTCCGGTGCCGGGGTGAAAACGGCGTGGCGATAATACCAGTCTTCCTGCAGCTTGCGGGCCTGGCTAGCGGTCATCCTGATCCGGGCCACCGGGCCTTCCTTTTCCCAGCGCCGCATGGCCTGGGACAGCCAGGCGCCACCGAGAAGGCTTCGAATTTGAAATTCGGGATCGGGTCTGAACCTGAAGCCGCTGACCTCGATATTGCGAACGCGATCGGCACGGTAGATTTTTAAGTCGCCTGTATCGACCGAGCGTCCGGCCAGGTACCAAAGATCACGGTCGAACAGAACACCGTAGGGTTCGACATCGTGTGGCCGGGGTTCCTTACGGGTCGGGTTGTGATGATCAAACCTCACACGGCGGTTTTCCAGCAATCCCAGCATGAAGCCATCGAGGGCTTGCTGCCAGGCGTCCGTCGGCTCGGCCTTCGTTCCGGCGTGAAAGATATCTGCCGGGACAGGTTCTATGCCGATCACCCGCTCGGCTTGCCCCAGCAGGGCCAGCATGGCCTTGGGCAATGTCGCAATCAATTTGCGCTCCGCGGCTTCCAGGTCCTGAAGCAGAGGGATCGTCCGGATCCCGCGGACAAGGGCGAGGGCGGTCAGAAGAGCCGCCGTTTCGTTGCGGTTGAGCGCGACCGGTGGTTGCATATAGTCCTTCGGCAGCCGGTAACCGCCTTCTGCGCCCCGTTCCGCGTCAATCGGTATGCCAAGGGCGAGAAGACGGTCGATGTCCCTGTAGATGGTGCGCAGGGAGACATCGAATCGTTCGGCCAACGTGGTGGCGCTGACCAGTTTTCCGCCAGTTAGAAGCAGCAGGATGCCCAGGGCGCGTTCTATGGGGTTCATCGCCGTTCTTATCCTTCCAGGCTGGTGAGTCATTTTTCGATCGAAAAGGAACAGAAGGGGAATATACCTGACTCCCTGCTGTCAGGATTGCCCTGTCATTGTTTTTTTATCGCCGACGGAAAGGGCCGTTTGGCATGAACAATGGGAGCAGGTGACATGACACTGGCCGCTGACACAATCTATCGCCGGAAGGCCGCAAGCCGGGGACGGCTTTTTTCTCTAATGGTGTTGTTTGCCCGGGCCGCCGCTGGCGTATTGCAACGGCGCAGAACAATGAAGGCCTTAAACAGGCTCAGTGATCGCGGCCTGCGTGACATCGGTCTGGTTCGCACGTCTTGTGGCTATGAATTCCTGCCCGACGAACTGAGCTGGAAACACCGGCGCTGAGACGATGGGCGAACGTTCCTGGCTGGTCTCATGCACAAGCAAAACGGGCGGCCACAGGGCCGCCCGGTAATTTATTCGAAGTGCCTTTTCTGCAGCCAGTCAGGCCGTCCGATGGGCGTCATATTGCCCATGTTCCCGGAACCGGTCCAGATAACTTGGCAGAATGGCGGCCAGGCTGGCGGGTCTAATGCCGAGGCCTTCCAGGGTTAGCCCCTGATCGATAGCCTTTTGCGAGACCACGTTGTTCTGTTTCAGCAGCTGAACCTGATCTGCTGTCAGCATTGGCTTGGGAAGGATCTGCATAATCCGGCCCATCAGGTTTGCGACCTCAAAGGGCAAGGGAACAAGCGCGCGCTTGCGCTGCGTGACATCGAGCATCAATTCAAGGCATTCCTTGAAAGTGAGAATTTCGGGTCCGCCGAGCTCATAGACAGCGCCAGCGTTGAGATCGCCATCGACCGCGCGGGCGACCGCCTCGGCCAAATCGCAAACATAGACCGGCTGGAATTGGGTTTCGCCGCCGCCAATCAGCGGCAGAACGGGAGACAGCCGTGCCATGGCAGCGAACTTGTTGAAGAAATCGTCTTCCGGTCCGAAGATCACGGAGGGGCGCAGGATTATGCTGTCCGGCAGGGTTTCCAGAACAGCTGCTTCCCCTGCCGCTTTCGAGCGGGCATAAGCCGAGGCAGAACCCGCATCCGCGCCAATGGCGGAGACATGGGTGATGCCGCCAAGGCCTGCGGCGCGGGCGGCTTCCGCGATGGCCCGGGGGCCGAACGACTGAACCGCATCAAAGCTCTGCTTGCCGCTGGGGTAGAGAATGCCGACCGCATTGACAACCGCATCCACGCCCTGGACGGCGCGGTCGACAGACCAGCGGTAGCGCAGATTCGCCTGCACCGGCATGATCTGGCCGGGTGCGCCGAGCGGCTGCAGATGTTCGGCGAGGTCCGGTCTGCGCACCGCCGCACGGATGCGGTAGCCGCGCCGGGCAAGAGCCTGCACGATATGGCGTCCGACAAAGCCGGATGCGCCGAAGACTGTTACAAGTTTTCCATTGAGAGCCATGGACATGCCGGCTGCCCCCTGTCGCGTCCAAAAAAGTGCCTGTCCGGAACAACAGGCGTTCCCTCAGTCTCTTAGACCTTTGCCGCCAGCCTGTGAAGAGCTTTACGCCGCCGGGCTGTGAATGAACGGAAATGTTTTTAATTCGGTGATTGACAAGACCCTGACCCATCCTTAAAAGCCCCTCTCACAGCCCAGGTGGCGGAATTGGTAGACGCACTAGCTTCAGGTGCTAGCGCTCGCAAGGGCGTGGAGGTTCGAGTCCTCTCCTGGGCACCAAAACACTGTTTCGGACAGACTACCAAGGTCCGATAGATCAAAAAGAGCTCCGGTTTTCCGGGGCTTTTTTTGTTTCTGGTGTCCGGAGTTGTCCGGTGTGGTGTTGGTATCTTTTCTGCGAAAGACCAACAGTTGTCGTTAACTCGTGATTTTTCTTTTTACATGGGTTCGCACTGCAAGACTTGCACTTCGAAAACTGACCTGTGTCTTTTCCAATATCGAAAACGCAAGGCTGGAACTTGCACGACCGCCTTGCATGTTCTACCTGACAGATAAGATGACACGGTGGCCGGATGGCCTCACTATGTGCGCGGTCTTCCCAAAGAAGAGCGGTCTAGGAGCCTTTTGCGATCATGACGATCCGTTACCACAAGCACGACCTTCCTGATCTTGCTGCCTATGAAAATGCAGAAGCGGTGGCGGTCGATACCGAGACACTGGGCCTCAATCCGCACCGGGACCGTCTCTGCGTGGTTCAGCTGTCATCTGGTGACGGCACAGCCGATGTTGTCCAGATCGCCCGGGGGCAGAGCGAGGCGCCCAATCTGGCGAAACTGTTCACGGATCCCGCCAAACCGAAAATTTTCCATTTCGCCCGGTTCGACGTCGCGGTTCTGCGTCATTACCTTGGGATAGAAGTCACTCCGGTCTGGTGCACCAAGATCGCCTCCAAGCTGGTGCGGACTTATACCGACCGGCACGGCCTGAAGGACATTACCCGCGAGCTTCTCGGTGTTGAATTGTCGAAACAGCAGCAGAGTTCGGACTGGGCGGCAGAGGTCTTGTCCGATGCCCAGCTCAGCTACGCGGCTTCAGATGTGTTGCATCTACACAAGTTGAAAGAGCGTCTGGAGTTCATGCTGGAGCGTGAACAGCGCGGTCATCTTGCCAAGGCCTGCTTCGAGTTCCTGCCCGTGCGCGCCGAACTCGATTTGAAGGGATGGAATGAAAACGATATTTTCGCCCACTCTTGAGGCCTCGGGAGTGATCTGACACGATGACCCTCGAAGCCACCAACAAGACAGGATTTGCTCCGCCCCATCTGGAAAGCCGGGCGCAACGGTCTGCGCGGCGGCACAGCCGCGGCGTGAAGATTCTGCGTATCCTGCTGCCTTTGACCGGTGTGCTTGTGCTCGCCGGAATGATCGGGCTGGTGGTTGTTTTCAATATTCTTTCGGGTCTGGGAATTGGCAATGTCAGCCTAACCAGCGAGGGACTTGTCATGGACCGGCCGGAGTTGTCCGGCCATGATGGCGAACGGTCCTACAAGGTGACGGCCCAGCGGGCGGTGCAAAGGCTTACGGATCCAAGAATTATTGATCTTGAGAACATTCGTGCGGATATTGTTCTCAATGCGGATCAGAGTGCTAAAATCGCCGCCTTGCGGGGTACCTATGACAATGGCGCCGAGACGTTATCGCTCTATGATGGATTGCAGCTGGAGTGGAGCGAAGGCTACACGATCGATTTGGCCGATGTGATGATCGATCTGAAATCGGGGGCGTTGAAAACATCTGAGCCGATTTCAATCCGCTCCGCTCAGGGGAATATACGTGCAGGGCAATTGTCCTATGACCAAGACAAGGGGATTGTGCGGTTTAGCGATGGCATCAAGATGGTGCTGAAACCGGCCTCCCAGGGGAACTAGTTCATGATGAAACTGCTTCAATCTGCCGTGTTCGGGACTGCCTGCCTGTGCATGGCGACAAACCTTGCCTCTTCACAAACGTTCTCCGACGCTTTTGCAGGTTTCGGATCCAACGATAAACAACCGATTGAAATCGAGGCAGGTGAGCTGCAGGTCGAAGACAAGACCAACAGCGCAACCTTTACCGGCGATGTGCTGGTGTCTCAGGGGGAAACCCAGCTGAAGACGCAGAAACTCCGCGTTTTCTACGATGGGTCGGCCTCCGGCTCGGCTCAACAGAAGATTTCACGCCTTGAAGCCTCGGGCCGTGTTTTTATTTCGGCAAAAGATCAAACCGCGACCGGTGATGAGGCCAGCTTCGATATGAAGCGGGAGGTTATGGTCATGACCGGCAAGAAGGTTGTTCTCAGCCAAGGGCCGAATGAAGTTGTGGGGAACCGCCTGACAGTCAATCTGAAAACCGGAAAAGCCGATCTGCAAGCCGACAACCGTTCCGCCAAACCTGGTCGCGTGAAAGTTCGGATCCAACCCAACAGCTTGAACGGCAACTGACGCACGTTCTCGACACGGCGCCGCCGGCCAACTAAAACGATGCCGGAAGCGGCCAGATACGGGATCCACTTGGTGAAAATTTTTCCTTTTACGCCCGATCGGCAGCCTGGAACCTCTGATGGGGAGCCGAAGGGCAACCAGGAAACCGGCGCACTCGTCGTGGATGGAATTGGCAAGACCTACGGCCGGCGGCAAGTCGTGAAATATGTCAGTCTCGAAGTGAAACCCGGGGAGGCTGTAGGCCTTCTCGGGCCCAACGGGGCTGGTAAAACAACAACGTTTTACATGATTACCGGGCTGATCAGACCGGATCAGGGCTCAATCGTGCTCGATGGGTTCGATATTTCCAGATTGCCGATGTACAGGCGCGCCCGTCTCGGGATTGGGTACTTGCCCCAGGAAGCGTCTATTTTCCGGGGATTGACCGTCGAAGAGAATATCCGGGCCGTGCTCGAAGTGATTGAGCCTGACCGCCGTAGGCGGAACGAGGATCTTGACGAATTGCTGGCCGAATTCGGTTTGACTCATTTGCGCAAGTCGCCTGCGATTGCCTTGTCGGGCGGGGAGCGGAGGCGCGTCGAAATCGCCAGGGCGCTTGCAAGCCGGCCCTCGTTCATGCTGCTCGATGAGCCTTTCGCGGGGATCGATCCCATTGCTGTAGGTGATATTCAACAGCTTGTCCGGCATCTGACGGAACGTGGCATTGGCGTGCTGATAACGGATCACAATGTTCGTGAGACGCTGGGTCTTATTGATCGGGCCTATATTATTGCCGCAGGGGAAGTCCTTACCGAAGGGCTGCCTAACGAGATCGTAGCCAATCCGGATGTCCGCAGGCTTTATCTCGGAGAGCAATTTACTCTTTGATGACGAGGGTGCGCTTAGGGTATAGCAAGAAGCGGACCAAACAGATTTAGAGAGTAGACCCCGGAAATCGATGGCAATTTCACCAAAGCTGGAGATGCGGCAAAGCCAGTCGCTGATCATGACGCCGCAATTGATGCAGGCGATCAAGCTTTTGCAATTGTCCAACCTTGATCTGATTGCTTACGTCGATGCCGAACTCGAGCGCAATCCCTTGCTTGAAAAAGGCGATGGAGATGCCATCGAGGTGCCCGGGGATACGCCCGGCAGCGATGATCGTTCGCCTGAAGCCGATAATGCCGTTGCGGTGAACCTGGACGAGCCTCAATCCGGCGATTGGATGGAAAGCCAGCTTGAAACTGGGTCTGAGGCAATAGCCTCCCGTTTGGATACGGATTTGGGTAACGTGTTCCCCGATGAACCGGGGGTGCCTGCCTCTCAGGACCCTGTCGCCCTGAAAACCGGCGACAGCTATAAGAACACGTCGACGGCTGCTGGTGGCGAAGACTACAATCTGGAAGCCTTTGTTGCCGAAGAAGAATCCCTTGTCCATTCCCTGGAAGATCAGATGCATCTGGTTTTTGCCGACCCTGCGGACAAGTTAATTGCAGGACACCTGATCAACTCCCTCGACGAGAATGGTTATCTTTATCTTGACTTGGAGGAGACGGCAGCTCAGCTCGGTGTTGATCTGGAGAGGCTGGAAACCACGCTGGCGGTTCTTCAAACATTCGAGCCTGCAGGCGTTTTTGCCCGGAACCTCGGCGAATGCCTAAAATTGCAGCTGATCGACCGCAACCGGTTTGATCCGGCGATGGCTGCCCTGATCGACAATATCGAGTTGCTGGCGAAGCGCGACTATCCGGCGCTGCGCCGGGTTTGTGGTGTGGATGACGAGGACTTGGTCGAAATGATCGGTGAGATCAAGGCACTCGATCCAAAGCCCGGCAGCGTGTTTGGGGCATCGCTTGTTCAGCCAATGATTCCGGATGTTCTGATCAGACGATCATCCGAGGGCGGCTGGTCGGTGGAACTCAATACCGATACCCTGCCGAAGGTTCTGGTCAATCAGACCTACTACGCCACCATTACAAAAAACGCGCGTAATGAGGTCGAAAAGGAATATTTGACAGATTGCCTGCAAACGGCGAACTGGCTGGTCAAAAGTCTCGATCAGCGTGCCAAAACGATCTTGAAAGTATCCACCGAAATTGTGCGTCAGCAAGACGCATTTCTGACCTACGGGATCGAGCATCTGAGGCCCTTGAACCTCAAAACCATTGCCGATGCAATCGGCATGCATGAATCCACCATCAGCCGTGTGACGTCCAATAAATACATGGCGACACCGCGTGGCATTTATGAACTGAAGTACTTTTTCTCCTCTGCCATATCAGCAACTGTTGGCGGAGATGCGCATTCTGCTGAATCGGTGCGGCACAGGATTCGACAGATGATTGATGCAGAGTCCCCAGATAAGATCCTTTCTGATGACACGATTGTTAAAGTCTTAAAGGACGACGGGGTGGATATCGCGCGAAGGACGGTGGCGAAATATCGGGAAGCCATGAGGATACCTTCGTCGGTGCAAAGACGGCGGGAAAAACGACAAGTTCGATAACTATTTGAAAATAAAAATGGTTTCAATTTTTGAACTTTGTGGTGGTGAGTTTCTTACCGTCCCTCGGCGGTCCGCGCCCGAAACCGACTCCAAATTTGATTGCGTTACAATTGACAGACGCCGGAGTGATGCGTATACGACCGCCCGCAAGTGTACGTGACGATGGGGATGGCGCTTCGGCGCTGACTAGTCCATTCTGTGAGCTTGAAACGTGACCCGTTTCAAGCGTCGGCTTCCAGCCGGCGGCCTTAAGGTCCAAGCGAGAATAAGAGGTCCCCATGGCTTTGCGGATTTCGGGAAAGAACGTTGATGTTGGTGACGCGCTGCGCACCCACGTTACTGACCGAGTTGAGGATGCGCTGTCCAAGTACTTTTCTGGTGGCTACACAGGCCACGTGACACTGAGCCGGGAGGGCGCCGGCTTTAAATCGGAATGCCTTTTGCATCTGGACACAGGAATTGTGTTGCAGGTGTCTGCGCAGGATCAGGAACCGCGACAGAGTTTTGATCTGGCAGCTGAAAAGATCGACAAGCGTCTGAGACGCTATAAGCGGAAGCTGAAAGATCATCACGGCAACAATGGAAACGGCCGGGACGATTTTGAAGCAGCTTCTTATATCCTGGCCTCGACCGAGGATGAGGAAGAATTGCCGGCGGATTTCAATCCGCTCGTGATTGCCGAAACTTCGGCGAAGGTTAAGACAATGACCGTTGGTATGGCGGTGATGGAACTGGATCTGACGGAAGCACCGGTCGTCCTGTTTAAAAATGCGGCAAATGGCGGCGTAAATGTCGTCTATCGTCGTTCTGACGGAAATATTGGCTGGATTGATCCAGCCTTGGTTGGCCAACAAGCCGCCGAATGAACTGACCATGAATTGGTGCCGGTTTCATTCGGGAACCGGCACCAAACACTCGTAGGCGATTGAAATGGATCTTGATGATCTTGTGACGAAAGAGGCGGTTATCGCCGAACTGAAGGCCAAGAGCAAAAAGCAGGCGATTCAGGAAATGTCTGCGAAAGCGGCTGAAATTACAGGTCTTTCCGAACGTGAGATTTTCGATACCTTGCTGCAGCGTGAGCGGCTGGGGTCAACTGGCGTGGGCAATGGCATCGCCATTCCTCATGGCAAACTGACCCGCCTTGATCATCTCGTTGGTTTGTTCGCGCGGCTGGAAAAGCCCGTTGATTTTGACGCTCTTGATGATCAGCCGGTTGACTTGGTGTTTCTTCTGCTTGCTCCCGAAGGGGCCGGGGCCGACCACCTCAAGGCCCTGGCAAGGATTGCACGGCAATTGCGTGATGCGGAAATCACCAAGGGATTGCGTGCGTCCACGGATGCCAATGCCATCTACAGC
>JBNKOQ010000008.1:0-21529 GCA_050294735.1 Roseibium sp.
CTGTCGATCCGGTCCACTGGATTTCGTCGCTGACAGAGCGGCTGGACGAGGATCAGGACCACGACGAGTTCCTCGAAGCAGTCAAGCTTGAGATGTATCAGGATCAGGTGTTCTGCTTCACGCCCAAGGGTGATGTGATCAAACTGCCGCGCGGGGCCACGCCGATCGATTTCGCCTATGCGGTTCACACCGGGATCGGCAACACCTGTGTCGGCTGCAAGTTGAACGGCAAAATCATGCCTCTGGTCACCGAACTGCGTAACGGCGACGAAGTGGACATCATCCGCTCGGAAGCTCAGACGCCGCCCCCGGCCTGGGAAGCCATAGCAGTGACTGGGAAGGCACGAGCAGCCATCCGCCGGGCGACTCGGGAATCTGTCCGCATGCAATATGGAGCGCTTGGCGAACACATCCTCAAACGGGCTTTTGCCCGTGCGGACAAAATCTATTCCGAAGAGATTCTGGAAACAACGCTGACCGATCACAACCAGGCTGGCGTAGCAGATCTCTTGGCAGCTGTCGGGCGCGGTGAAGTAAGTGCCCAGCGTGTGCTGAAATCAGCTCACCCCGATTATCAGGACACCCGTGCCGTCCACGCCAGCCCTGCGCAGGAAGAAGGCTGGTTCGAACTCGAAAAAGGCGCCGGGCTGAAATTCCGAATTCCATCAGCGGAACTGGACTCTTCCGACGGCGCCTCTTCCGCTGAAGGTGATGACTATGGTCCGGCCCTGCCTATCCGGGGCCTGTCTGGCGACATCCCGGTCAGCTTTGCTCCCGATGGCGGCGCTGTGCCCGGAGACCGGATTGTTGGCATTCTGACCCCTTCGGAAGGTCTCACAATTTATCCGATCCAGTCGCCAGCCCTGAAGGAATTCGATGACCAGAGCGAACGCTGGGTTGATGTGCGCTGGGACATCGATGTGGACAATCCGGAGCGTTTTCCCGCCCGCCTGTCCATTTCAGCGATCAACGAACCGGGATCACTGGCCGCGATCGCCCAAACCATCAGCGAAAGCAGCGGCAACATCGATAATGTGAAAATGATGCGAAAAGCGCCCGACTTTCATCAGATGATCATCGATCTCGAGGTATGGGATCTTAAACACCTGAATCGCATCATCAATCAGCTGCGCTCCAAGCCTAACGTTTCCAGCGTGAGCCGCGTTAACGGATAGTAACTGGACCATCGACTGAATGAGCCCGCATAATGACACGTGACAAGGTTGCCCGGCAGTGGCTACAGACCGGCATAGCCGGTACAGAGCGGACGGTTCAGATTTCGAAGCTGTTTTGGACCCCTTCCAGGCAAATTTCGGTAATTGGAACGAATATTTAAAGTCTTGCGGGCCCAATACTACACGTACCGTCCAGAGAGTAACCAACGACGCATATGCTGTTTCGCCGCCGTAAATCTCCAACCAGAATTGAACGCCTTCGCGTTGCCGTTTGGCCGCGAAGCAGCTGGTTGCGATCGACCCGGTACTACAGCAAGCGGGTTCTCCGGTTGACCGCGACACCGCATGCTATCGCAATTGGATTTGCCGCCGGCGCTTTTGCATCCTTCACCCCGCTGATCGGCTTTCATTTCATAATAGCCTTTGCCATAGCCTACGTGATCGGCGGCAATCTGATCGCTGCCGCGCTTGGAACTTCAGTCGGAAACCCTTTGACGTTTCCTTTCATCTGGGCCTCCACGTACGAGGTTGGCAGCTGGATTCTGCAGGGCGGGGCTTCGCCACATCCACAAGAAATACATGAACAGTTTCAAGCCCGCCTGCTCACAAAGTCTCTGGATGTTCTGCTGCCAATGCTCAAACCGATGATGGCCGGCGCAGTTCCGCTCGGTCTTGTTGCCGGGGCGATCAGCTATTTCATTGTCTGGAAAAGCGTCGAAGTCTATCAACGCCGCAGGCGCCATTCGCTTGCAAGCAAACGCGGTTTCCCGGCTCCGCTAAAAAGTGACCTGAATGGTTCCACAGGCGAATAAATCAGACCTGAATCCTCCACAGACGGAAGCTCCATCGCAACGCGCCCTCTTGGGCGGGCGTTAGCCGCGGACCAGCATATGGAAACCAACTGTTAACACCGATGCATTGCCACTCGGGTTCCAAACGGATATGAGTTTCGCAGGGGCGAACTGAAGATCTTTTAAGCTTCCGGCTAACGCCGGACAATCCAGCCAAGGGACAACATGAGCGTGACGGATAGAAAGACCGAACAAGACGGCGGTGTCTACGAGACGGTCAAAATTATCGTGCAGGCGCTGCTGCTTGCCTTAATCGTGCGGACCTTCCTCTTCCAGCCCTTCAACATTCCGTCAGGCTCGATGAAGGACACACTGCTGATTGGTGACTACCTTTTTGTTTCCAAGTACAGCTACGGCTATTCCCGTTATTCCTTCCCTTTCGGGCTAGCCCCTTTTTCCGGGCGCATCATGAGTTCGGAACCGGAACGGGGCGACGTGGTCGTCTTCAAACTGCCTAAAGACAATTCAACAGACTACATCAAACGCCTCATCGGACTTCCTGGCGACAAGATTCAGGTTCGCGACGGCATCGTTTACATCAATGGCGAACCGGTCAAACGCGAGAAAATCGACGATTATATCGAAGATACCGAGTTTGGCGTCAGACGCGTCGCGCGCTATCGCGAAACCCTTCCCAACGGCGTATCCTATGACACTCTTGATCTGACAGACCGGGGTGCACTGGACAACACACGTGTCTACGAAGTTCCTGCTGGCCATTACTTCATGATGGGGGACAACCGGGACAATTCGTCTGACAGCCGGGTTCTTTCAAATGTCGGCTATGTGCCCTTTGAAAATTTCGTCGGGCGTGCCGAAATCCTGTTCTTCTCCGTCAAGGATGGCGAACCGGCGTGGATGATCTGGAAATGGCCGTGGTCCGTGCGTTGGGACCGTCTGTTCCGCACGCTCTGAGGCCTGAAAGCAGCAAGGACACACGCCAATGCCGCGCGATGATACCGGCAAAGCCCTGATCGAGCTGAAAAAACGGCTCGGTCACGACTTTGCCGACGAGAGCCTTTTGACCGTTGCGCTAACGCATGCCAGTGCGCTTGATCCGTCAGAGAGTGTCGCCGGAAGCTATCAGCGGCTCGAATTCTTAGGAGACCGTGTGCTCGGGCTTGTGGTTGCCACCATGATGCACAAGCATTTTCCTTTGGCGGACGAGGGTGAGCTGGCCCGGCGTTTCAACCACATGGTCAAACGCGAGACCTGCGCGGAAATTGCGGCGGAACTCAACATTGGTGCGGCCATGCGTATCGGCCAGAGCGAGGCGCAGACCGGAGGCCGCAAAAAGGCGGCTCTCCTGGCTGACATTTGCGAAGCCGTCATCGCGGCAATCTATCTGGATGGCGGTTATGAGGCCGCAGAGCGCTTCGTCAAGCGTCTTTGGGAGCCGCGTATGCTATCATGGAGCGGTCCTTTGCGCGATGCCAAGACCACGCTCCAGGAATGGGCGCAGTCCAAAGGTCTGCCGACGCCCCGGTATGATGTCATTTCCCGGGAAGGGCCCGACCATGCCCCCAATTTCGTGATTGGCGTTACGGTTCAGGGACTGGCTCAGGGGCAAGGCCGTGGCGGATCGAAGCGAGCATCGGAACAAAGCGCGGCGGAAGCCGTATTACGCCGTGAAGGCGTGTGGAACGAATAGGACCTGACTTGAACGAAAACAACGACACGACCGGCGCGGATGATGGCGATTACGATGACGACCTGCCGCACAAGGCGCCGAGGTTCGATATGCCCCTGCCCGAGCCCAATGCGGCACCCATGCCCAGCGATACGAAGGCAGGCTTCATCGCGCTGATTGGCGCGCCAAATGCCGGGAAATCAACTCTGATCAACCAGCTGGTCGGGACCAAAGTGTCAATCGTCACACACAAGGTTCAGACAACGCGCGCTATTGTCCGCGGCATTGCCATGCACGGCAAGTCGCAGCTGGTCTTCGTCGATACGCCGGGCATTTTTCAGCCAAAACGGCGGCTGGACCGCGCCATGGTCGATACTGCCTGGGGCGGCGCCCGGGACGCTGATGTGATTGCGCTTCTGATCGATGCCCGCAAGGGGATTGACGAGGAAGCCGAAAAGATCCTGCAGAAGCTGGAGAACATCCAGACACCCAAAGTTCTGATCCTCAACAAGACAGACGTCGCCAAACGCGAGAAATTGCTGGATCTGGCGCAAAAAGCCAACGAGATCATCCGGTTTGACGAAACCTTCATGGTCTCCGCCTTGAACGGCGACGGCGTTGACAGCATTCTGCACTATTTTTCCAATCAGGTTCCGGCGGGCCCGTGGCTTTACCCCGAGGACCAGCCTTCGGATCTGCCCATGCGAATCCTGGCGGCCGAGATTACACGGGAAAAACTGTTCGAGCGCCTGCATCAGGAATTGCCCTATATTTCGACCGTTGAAACCGAGCAATGGCAACAGCGCAAAGACGGCTCCGCCCGGATCGAGCAGACCATCTACGTGGAGCGGGACAGTCAGAAGAGCATCGTTCTCGGCAAGAAAGGCCAGACAATCAAGGCCATATCACAGGCCTCCCGTCAGGAGATTGCCGAAATTATCGAAGCGCCGGTGCACTTGTTCCTCTTCGTGAAAGTGCGTGAAAACTGGGCTGACGATCCGGAACGCTACCGCGAGATGGGGCTGGAATTTCCGAAGTAAAATCCGCGCAATTAATGCGGCGCTGCGTGCGACGGAATCGTTTAATCTCCAGCCATGGAATGGACCGGCGAAGCAATTATTCTGAGCGTGCGCAAGCACCGCGAAAATGATGTCATCCTCGAAGTCATGACGTCTGAGCACGGCCGTCATCTCGGTCTCGTGCGCGGCGGGCGCTCACGCAGGCAGCAGCCTGTCCTTCAGCCGGGCAATGAAGTGCACCTGACCTGGCGGGCGCGGCTTGCCGATCATCTCGGCACCTTTGCGGTGGAGCTTTTGCATGGCCGAGCGGCGGGTCTGATGGAAACCCCGCTTGGGCTTCATGGTCTGCAGCATTTGGCAAGCATGTTGCGCCTTTTGCCGGAGCGGGAGCAGCATGCCCGCCTCTACACGGCCGTCAAACTTGTTCTGGATCACCTCGACCAGCCCGCAGTCGCTGGCCCGCTATTGGTCCACTTCGAACTTGCGCTTCTTGAGAACCTTGGGTTTGGCCTCGATCTGACAGCTTGTGCGGCAACAGGGCGAACCGATGACCTGGCCTATGTCTCACCAAAGTCTGGCCGCGCCGTAGGCCGGGAACCCGGGCGGCCCTATCATGACAAGCTTCTGCCCCTTCCCTCCTTTTTGGTTGAGGGGCAGCGGCAACAAGGCGGCGAAGTCAGTTTCACGGAAATACGGGATGGCTTTCGGCTTACAGCCTATTTTCTGGAGCACCATCTTTCCGAGGCAGCTGGCCCCGTTGGCTTTGATCTGCGTTCAGCAATGATAACCTCCCTCGAAAAGCATTACAGACAAAACCAGCCCTGGGATTTTATTGAGGACATGTCCGGGCAATAACGAGCGGGATAGCTATAAAAGCCCCGCGTCGACCGGTGAGACTTGATTCACGGAGGTTTACGATAAAGGCCTTGGTTGACCCCGTGGTCAGGCCATTGTCGCCGGTAAGATGCTCTCCTGACCATTCGAAACATTCCGCGTCAGAAAGCGAATAGCTTCATCCGCAGGAACCGGTTTGGAATAGTAGTACCCTTGGACCATCGTCCCGCCCAGATCATGCACCACGCTCAATTCGCTAGCGGTCTCGACGCCTTCGACCACACAGCTGATGTTCATTTCCCGGCTGAGAGCCAGCAGGGATTTGACAATCTTGTAACTGACAGGATTGGTCCGGATATTCGCGACGAAAGAACGGTCGATCTTGATCTTGTCCAGCGGCAAACGGTGAAGGTGCTTCAAGCTGGAATAACCTGTACCGAAGTCATCAAGCGATATGCCGACCCCTCCCGCTTTCAGCATGGTAATTGTTGCAAAAACCTGCTCGAAATCCCGAACCATCGCGGTTTCAGTAATCTCAAAGTCAATTCTCGACGGATCGATACCACTTAATCTGATCCGCTCGATCAAAGACTCGGCATATCGTTGAGAGGTCACGGTCCGCGCGGACAGATTAAAAGACAGTCTGACCTCCTGCGGCCAGTTGGATAGAGCCTCCAGCGCCTGATCGAAGAGCACCGTTGTAACGCGGTCGATCACCCCGATCCGCTCCGCAATCGGAATGAAAAGAGAGGGTGGCACAGTGCCGTATTCCGGGGAGTTCCACCGGGCAAGAGCCTCGAACGCGACAACCTCCTCCGTATTGATATCAACCACCGGCTGAAAAACAGAAAAGACTTCCCGGTCAAGAGCACCAGACCGGATAGTCCGCTCCAACTGCCCCTTCCGGAAAACCTCCAAGGCATGTTGAGGGCTGTAAAGCGTAACGTTGACGGCCCCGCCTGACCGCTTTGATTGATAGAGGGCGTAGTCGGCACGCTCATATAGGTCATCGCCGGTGATCTCGTCCTCAACCTTTCGCGCCAGACCGATCGAAGCTGACACTTCCAGCGTTGCCTCAGGAAAACAGATCTGCTCCTCAAGAGCAGCGATAACTCTGTCACCGAAGGCCAGCAACTCGTCATCGGTCATATTCTGCCGCAGTACGATGCCGTATTCATCCCCACCCAAGCGGGCGAGAAGAGCATCTTCCGGGCAAACACTGGACAACCTGGATGCCACCTCCTGCAGCAGTTTATCGCCAACTAGATGGCCGTGACTGTCATTAATTCCCTTGAAATCATTTAGGTCCAGGACCCCCATGACAACGTCGCCGCCCGATATCTGGTCTCTTTCCAGTATCTCGTCCAGCTCCCGGAAGAAAAACCGGCGGTTTGCGAGACCTGTCAAGCTTTCCTGATTGGCGAGCCGGAAGTTTTCGTCGCTCAGTCTCTGGGTTTCAGCCTGTCTCTCAAGCAGGGTCTGTTGCTGCTCAATCAGCCTCATCCGCGACTTGATCAAGGCCTTGAATTCATGGTGGCTCCGCCGAACCATAAAAGCCATGGCCGCGGCCACCAGGGCGAAATTAACAGCCTTGGCGACTTCGAGTGTTTCTCCAGAGGAGTAGATTGCTGCAATGACCAGTGCTGAGACACCGACCAGAATGACACCATTGGCGGCAGGCTTGACGTGCATCAGGCACAAAACACAGCCGACAACGGAGGTCCCACAATAGAACGCGATATAGCCGTGTTCCTTGTCGCCGCCATAAGGAAGAAATGACAGCGCCCACAAAGCAAAAAGCGCTGAAAACACCGTTGCAAACACATTGGTCTTACGCAAGGCTTTCAGGGCGGTCTGCGGATCCGGTATTTCGCTGCGCGAAACATGCCAGTAGTACATGCGCGTCAAAACCAGCGCAGTCAAAACGGCAGGTATGTAAATTGTCAGAAGTTCCGGGGCGCTGTTGTAAAAAGCAAAAACAAGAGTCCACGCATTAATCAGCCCCAGAAAATAGAGCACAGGAATTCGCGCAGCATTTGCATGATACTGGCCGCGGATCACATCTGGATCATTATCAGAAATAATCAGTACATCTAATAATTTTTTCGGACTTATGAAGCTTTTTCTCACTATCCCCTCAACCACTTCAGCATACGCCCCTTGCCACATCCTATATAATCAGAGAATACCCTAGAGGAATTTTATTGTTTCCATATTAATTGGCAGAACTGCCAGTCTATCTTCTGATACTTGCTCTACGAGAATTGAGATTGCATTAATTTCACCAGACGCATTCCAGGCTGCAAAACCAGCTCCGTTGGCTGTCCCCACATGTCAATACAACCCACTGACGCAATGCCAATTTGACCGGCTGGCAGACAACCTCCAGGCACGAGCCCGCAAACCGGGGAAAATCGCCGTTTTCTGGTGATTTCTGGTGACCTGGCGATTGTAGGAAACACATGAAACCGGTACTTCGTATGTCATGGGTAACGAGCTGATTCCGCCAAGTGGCGTTGAGGGTATAGATCTCCGCGAGGCGCTGGAAGAGCGCTATCTGGCATATGCGTTGTCGACGATCATGCATCGGGCGCTTCCCGATGTGCGCGACGGGTTGAAGCCGGTTCATCGGCGTCTGCTTTATGCGATGCGGCTTCTCAAACTGGATCCAGGATCCGGCTTCAAGAAATGCGCCCGTGTCGTTGGCGATGTTATCGGTAAATACCACCCTCATGGCGACCAGGCGGTTTATGACGCCCTTGTGCGCCTGGCTCAGGATTTTGCTCAGCGTTATCCGCTGATCGAAGGCCAGGGCAACTTCGGCAATGTCGATGGCGACGGCGCAGCCGCCATGCGGTACACCGAATCCCGGATGACGGACACCGCCAAGCGCCTGCTTGACGGGTTGGACGAAAACTCCGTCGACTTCCGCGAAACGTATGACGGCGAGGAAAAAGAACCCATCGTTCTGCCCGCCGGTTTTCCCAACCTGCTGGCCAATGGCTCTTCCGGGATTGCGGTTGGCATGGCAACGTCCATCCCGCCGCACAATGCCTATGAGCTCTGTGAAGCATCCCAACACCTGATCAAAAACCCGAACTGCGATGCGGAAGAGCTGCTGCAGTTCATCAAGGGTCCCGACTTTCCCACCGGCGGATTGCTGGTGTCCGATGCCGCGATGACCCGCGAGGCCTATCTGACGGGGCGCGGCAGTTTCCGCGTCAGGGCACGCTGGGAAAAGGAAGAGCTCGAACGAGGTCAGTGGCAGATCGTTGTCACGGAAATCCCCTATCAGGTTCAAAAGTCGCGCTTGATCGAGAAGATCGCTGAGCTTCTGATCGCCAAGAAGCTGCCTTTGCTCGATGATATTCGCGACGAAAGCGCCGAGGATGTCCGGGTTGTTCTGGTGCCACGCTCACGGAACGTCGAACCGACCATCCTGATGGAGAGCCTGTTCAAGCTGACAGATCTGGAAAACCGGTTCTCCTTGAACATGAACGTGCTGTCCAAGGGCAAAGTTCCCATTGTGATGGGGGTCAAGCAGGTTCTGCGCGAGTGGCTCGATCATCGCAAGGAAGTGCTGATCCGCCGGTCCGAATACCGGCTTGGGCAAATCAACCACCGTCTTGAGGTTCTTGAAGGCTACCTTGTTGCCTATCTGAACCTCGACGAAGTCATCCGCATCATCCGCGAAGAAGATGATGCGAAGGCTGAGCTGATCCGGACATTTGAACTGACCGATGTTCAGGCAGAAGCCATTTTGAACATGCGGTTGCGCTCCTTGCGCAAGCTCGAAGAACTGGAAATCCGGAAGGAACACGACAAGCTGTCGTCGGAAAAGGACGATCTGAACAAGCTGCTCGGGTCCGATGCCCGCCAGTGGACCAGGATCAGCAAGGAAATTGGTGAGATCGCCAAGGTCTACGGCCCGGAGACGGCAATCGGGAAACGCCGTACAGACCCGATTGATGCTCCTTCCCATGACATCCTCGATATCCAGCAAGCCATGATTGAAAAGGAACCGATCACCGTGATCGTCTCCGAAAAAGGCTGGATCCGGACCATGAAGGGCCACCAGAGCGATCTGGCGAACCTGACTTTCAAGCAGGGTGACAAGCTGAAAATCTCCTTCCACGCGGAGACGACAGACAAAATCCTTCTGTTCTCGACGGGGGGCAAGTTCTTCACCCTTGGAGCCGACAAGCTTCCGGGCGGCCGTGGCCACGGCGAGCCGATAAGGCTGATGGTGGAAATGGATGAAGCCCAGGATATCATCAGCGCCTTTGTCCACAAACCGGGACGCGTGCTGCTGCTGGCCAGCAACGAAGCGCGCGGCTTCATCGTCGCGGAAGACGATGTCATCGCCAACACCCGGAAGGGAAAACAGGTTCTGAACCTGACCGCACCTGCGGAAGCGGCCCTGTGCGTCGAGGCAAATGGCGATCAGGTTGCCATCATCGGGCAGAACCGGAAACTTCTGGTCTTCCCGCTGGCCCAGATCACACGAATGACGCGCGGACGCGGCGTGCGCCTGCAGCGCTACCGGGATGGCGACCTTTCAGACATTCGCGTCTTCAAGGGCGAAGAAGGGTTAACCTGGAACGACAGTTCCGGGCGCAGCTTCAACCGGTCGCTGGACGAGCTGGCCGAATGGCGCGGCGAACGCGGACATGCGGGACGTCTGCCCCCCTCCGGCTTCCCACGCAGCAACAAGTTCGGCACACCAGGGCTTTAGGTCAAAACCGGAACCAAGGTGGCCCTTTAGAAAAGGGCGCGCCTCCCGGTACAGTGACTACTCAGGACGGTAAGCCACCTGTTGAGCACAAGCGTTGCCAATGCCCCGGTGTCATGCCGTAGGTGCGCTTGAAATGCCGGGTCATGTGGCTCTGATCCGCGAACCCGCCGTTACCGGCAGCATCGGCAAGGGTTTCGCCTTCCGCAATCGCCACCTTCACCAGATCCAGCCGCCGCATCACCTGATAGCGGTGGGGGCTGGTGCCGAAGGCTTTGCGGAATTGCCGTGCCAACGTGAACCTGTCCAGACCTGCAAGCGCTTCCAGTTCACTTGAGGTCACCGCAGAGCGAACATTTTCCCGAAGATACTCCTGGCAGTCCGTCAAGGCTTTCCAATCGAGAGACCCTGCCGATGACGCCTTTGCCCGACGGCCGGAATGGCGCTTAAGACACCTGCTCAGCTCACAAAGAAAGCTGTTCAGCTCAAGGGTCCCAACGTCATTCTCAAGATCCTCGAATACCTCGAAAAGACACCTCCGGAACTCGGGGTCATCGATCACAGGCGTGCGAACGAACGGCAACCCGGAGGCCGGGTGGCCGAGCGCCTCGGCAATCAGCTCCGGCTGAACATAGACCATACGATAAAGCAGTCCGATATCCGTACCGGCGCCGCCGTCATGCACCTCATCTGGATGCAAGACAATCACTTGCCCGGGCATCGAAAAACGCTCCGAGCCCCGATAGCTGAAGGTTTGAACCCCTTTCAGGGTCAGGCCAATCGCATAAGTATCATGCCTGTGCGGTTCGAACCCGTTGCCATGAAACCGGGCTTCGATGCGTTCCACTCCCGCTTCCTGGCGGGCGAAGCGGATTCCGTCGCGAAGACCCTTGCACGAACGTTCAAGACACTCTCCTGCCTTCGCACTTACGGTCCGCCGGCTATCAGTCACCTGCAATCCCCGTACGGAGTTATCGTTCATGTTCGAAAGCAAATTTGTCATCGTTGTCCGGGAAGATCTCGCCACTTGGCAAAAGCTGAATGTCACAGCCTTTTTATCGACCGGGATAGCCGCCAGCAAGCCGGACATTATTGGAGAGAGTTACCGCGACGCGGCCGGGCACCTCTACCATCCCATGAGCGTTCAGCCGATCATCATCCTGAGTGCAACCAGCGAGAAGCTTGCCACTATGCACCGGCGGGCTCTGGAGCGCGGCGTTCCCGCTTCCCTTTACATCGAGGAGATGTTCTCAACCGGCCATGATGACGCAAACCGGGAGGTTTTCTCCAAATTTTCGCCGGAGGATGCCAAAGTTGTTGGCATCGCTTTTCATACAGACAAGAAGATCGCCGACAAAATCACCAAGGGGGCACGCATGCATTCCTGACTGCAAAGACCGAGACCCCGGCGATGTAGTCTCCTCTGACAGGCTTGTCTGACGCGGTCTTTCTTTTTCCTCGACGCGGCGCCCCTGCCCGGTCATCCTGCTTCGAAAGGCGATTCACAAAAGTCGGGGGAGCAGATGATCGGTGGGTTTGCGTTTAATACCAGTGCCAGAATTGTGTTTGAGAATGGCGCGGCCGAGCGGATCAGCTCATCGGGATCCGCTTTTCTGGGCTCCCGCCCTTTCATCGTTACCGACACCGGCATCATGAATGCCGGTCTTCTTGATGCCTGTCAGCTGGACCTCAAGGAGAATGGGCATACTATCGCTCTTTTCACCAAGGTCGCTGCGGACCCTCCCCTGTCTCTTGTCGAGCAAGCCACAGAGGCGGCACGGCTGCATAACGCGACCAGCATCATCGGATTCGGCGGCGGCTCCTCGCTCGATATCGCCAAGCTGGTGGCCCTGCTTCTGGGCAGTGGCGAAGACATCAACGAAGCTTGGGGCGTCGGCAACGCCAAGGGCCCCAGACTGCCCCTCATTCTCGTGCCAACCACCGCCGGCACAGGCTCCGAAGTGACTCCCATTTCCATTATAACCGTTGAAGATGACGAAAAGCGCGGCGTCGTCTCTCCCGTAATCCTTCCGGACCTGGCTGTCTTGGACCCTCTTTTGACACTCGGCCTACCGGCCCATGTGACGGCGGCAACAGGTATTGATGCCATGGTGCACGCCATCGAAGCCTATTCATCCAAAAACGCCAACAATAACCCGCTCTCGCGCACTCTGGCATTAGAGGCGCTCAAGCTTCTGGGACTGAATATCGAAACAGCTGTCTTCGAACCGAGAAACGAAGCGGCTCGCGGCGCGATGCTGCTCGGCTCGATGCTGGCTGGCATGGCTTTCGCCAATTCACCAGTCGCTGCAGTCCATGCCCTCGCCTATCCGATTGGCGGCACGTTCCATGTTCCGCACGGGCTCTCCAATGCCTTGGTCCTGCCGCATGTGCTGCGGTTTAATGAACCCAATGCATCGGACGCCTACGCGGAACTGGCCCCCCGGATATTCCCCGAACTTGCAATGCTGAACAACAAGGCCGAGAGGGCCGCTGCCCTATCGGACGAACTTGCCCGGCTGACCGAACGCCTGGGCCTGCAGACCAGTTTGCGGGAGGTTGGGATCGCTTTCGCCGATTTGCCGAAAATGGCCCGCGATGCGATGAAACAAACGCGCCTCCTGGTCAACAACCCGAGACCTCTGACAGAGGCGGATGCGCTGGCTATCTATGAGGCGGCCCTGTGAGCACTCATCGCCCTGCCCCCGTAGCCCGGGATGCATTTCATGTGTTCCGCAAAATCGATACCCGCTGGATGGATGTGGATATCTACGGTCATGTCAACAATGTCCAGTATCTGAGCTTTTTCGACACAGCGGTGAACGGCTGGTATGTAGAACAGGGATTGCTTGTTCCAGCAACCTCGGAGCACGTCTTTCTGGTGGTTGAAACCGGGTGTCACTATTTTGCCGAACTGGTGTTCCCACAGTCCATAGATGTTGGACTCAGAATCGACAAAACGGGTTCATCTTCCGTGGTTTACGAAATCGCGCTGTTTCCGGAAGGCCTTGAACATGCGGCGGCCCAAGGACGGTTTGTCCACGTTTTCGTCAACCGGGAAACGCGGCGCCCCAAACGCATTGACGACGCAATGCGCGACAAACTCAAACTGTTGATGAAACAGGAATAACCTGTGAATTGCCCATGAACGCCTGCGACTATATCCACACGCCATCCACCGGGTGTTCACAAGTTATCCGTAGTTTTTCATGACCCGCGCCTTTTCGCGCTGCCAGTCCCGCTGTTTCTCGGTCTCACGCTTGTCATGGACCTTCTTGCCCCGGGCCAGTGCCACTTCCATCTTCGCCCTGCCCTGCTCATTGAAATAGAGCTTGAGTGGCACGATGGTCTTGCCCTCTTTCTGGACGGCTCCGGCAAGCTTGCCGATTTCCCGCCGGTGCAAGAGCAGTTTCCTCGGCCGGCGCGGCTCATGATTGAACCGGTTGGCTTGCAGATATTCCGGGATATAGACGTTGTAGATCCAGATCTCACCGCCATACTCGGCTGCGTAGGATTCACCGATGTTTGCCTTGCCCGTGCGCAAGGATTTCACTTCGGTTCCCTTCAGCTCGATGCCGACTTCCAGGGTGTCTTCAATCTCGAAATTGAACCGGGCCTTCCTGTTATCGGAGATAATCGTCCGACCTGGAGGACCTCCTCCGCGTTTGGGGGCCATTTTGGTATCCTTGCTGGCCGGTCCGCAGCACTCCGGACCGGCTCATTTTGTTTTCAGTTGATCAGGCCGGCATGCACCATGGCAGCCTTGATGACCTGTTGCGTCGGCTCCGAAACCGGCACCATTGGCAGTCGAAGGTCGTTTTCCAACTTGCCGAGCAATGACAAAGCATATTTCGTCCCAGCCGGGTTCGGCTCAATGAACAGCGCCTGATGCAGCGGCGCAAGCCTGTCCTGATAGGAGAGAGCTGCTGCATAGTCCCCGGCCTGACACGCCGCCTGGAACTCAGCGCACAATTTCGGTGCCACATTGGCGGTTACCGAGATGCAGCCAACGCCGCCATGGGCATTGAACCCCAGCGCGGTGATGTCCTCGCCGGACAGCTGAATGAAATCCGGTCCACACAAGTGGCGCTGCTGGCTGACTTTTGCAAGGTTCGCCGTCGCATCCTTTACACCTGCAATGTTCTTGCAGGACTTATACAGGTCAGCCATCGTCTCCGGTGTCATGTCGATAATCGACCGGCCGGGGATGTTATAGATGTAGACCGGAATGCCGACAGCTGCGTCAACCGCACCGTAATGTGCTTTCAATCCTGCTTGGCTCGGCTTGTTGTAATAGGGCGTAACGACCAGAAGCGCATCCGCACCGGACTTTTCCGCAAAAACAGCCAAATCGATGGCTTCTGCGGTGTTGTTCGAGCCAGCTCCGGCCATGACCGGTACGCGCCCATCAGCAGCTTCAACGCAAAGCTCGACGATGCGCTTGTGTTCGTCATGGGTCAGTGTCGGGCTTTCGCCAGTTGTACCAACCGGAACCAGCCCGTTGCTGCCCTGTTTTATCTGCCAATCGACAAAGTCCTGAAACCGTTTTTCATCAAGCGCTCCGTCCTTGAACGGTGTAACCAGCGCTGGAATCGATCCCTTGAACATTTCCGATTTCCTTAATCGATGTGACAGTTGAATTCAGGCGGCCGCCTGAACGGATCGGCACCATAATCGCCTGCCTGCCGCGGGGCAATGCCCAATGCTTTCAGTCTTGAGCTATCTTGTCGTTTCCTTCGCATCTGTGTCTTTACACATATGGCCCTCAACGCCCTACTCTCATAGGATCGATACGACAAAGAGAACCAAAGCCGAGGAAACACAGGTATGAATCAGCCAGCTCCGGATGGCCGTAGCAGTTCCCAATCGAGGGCCGCACCGCGCCGCTTCACATGGAAAAGCAGGGATGGTTTGACCCTTTCGGGAATGGAATGGCTACCAGCAGCGGACCACACGGCCTCACCACCGCTTCTCTGCCTGCCGGGCCTTTCCCGAAACACCAAAGATTTCCAGGACCTTGCAAACTATCTTCAGGCAGAAGGTCAGCACGTCATAGCCCTGGATTATCGTGGGCGCGGCCAGAGTGACTGGGACGATGAGTGGCAGAACTACTCGTTGCCCGTTGAAGGACACGACATTGACGATGCACTGGCGCACCTGGGACTTGATCGTGTTTCAATTCTCGGCACCTCCCGGGGAGGACTGCACGCCATGGCAATGGCACAGCGCTACGACCCGGGCCGCATTGCGAAGATCATTCTCAACGACATCGGCCCGCATATCGAGATGAAGGCCATCCACCGTCTGGCTGCGTCAATCGGCAAAACCATGCGGTTTCCCGATAAGGCGGCCTGCGCCGCAAGTCTGGCTGCCGGACTCAAGAACCAATTTCCCGCGCTCTCGCCTGCAGACTGGCTTCGATTTGCCGATCAACTTGGCGCAACCACACCGGATGGCTTTGTTCTGGAATACGACCCTGCACTTCGCAAGACACTTGCTGTGATGGATGAAGGGGACCAACTGCCGGATCTATGGCCGCTTTTCGAAATCCTGAAACCGATACCACTGTTGATTCTGCATGGTGCAGAGTCAGACCTTTTGAGTGAGGAGACCTGCAAGCGCATGCTTGACGTTCATGGAAACGCCAGGCTCCTGAACATTCCGGATGAAGGACACGCGCCGCTTCTTTGGGATGAGCGGACCTGGACCACAATTGCTGCCTTTTTGAAATTGCAGAAAGACATCTGAACCCGATCCTCTGCTGCACGTCACAGCGTCTGCAACAGCAAATAAGAACTAAACAGCAAAAAGCCCGGCATTTCTGCCGGGCTTTTCTTCAATCCTAGGAAAGGATCGAATTAGAACGTGCGCTGTACACGGAAACCAGCGAGGATTTCGTCCTGGTCGCCGAATGTGTCAGCATCTGTGTTGGCGTAACCAACATCAACACCGAGAGACAGACCGGAAACCGGGGTCCAAGCAACAGAACCGTCAATCGCCCAACGGGTGATGTCTGTTGTGGAGTTGCCGAGATCAACGCTCAGGTAAGAGCCGTCAAGTGCCAGAGCAACAGTCGAAGTTGCTGCGAAGCCGATGCCAGCACCGACGTTCCAACCTGTGGAAGTGTCGCCGTTAGCGGCAGCGTCGTACAGAGCCGTGGTTGTACCAGCAGCACCGGTTGTGACCGTGCTAGGAGCACCAAGGTATGCAAGAGCGCCATCAGCATAGTTAGCCTGGAACGCAACTGTTGTGCCGGAGTTGATCATCGGAAGGTTGAAGATCACACCGCCACCGATGGCCCAGCCGAGCGCACCATCGTTAGCTGCAACAGCCGGGCGTACGTTGTGCAGAGCACCCATGACCTGAGCCGAACCCCAACCCTGGTCGACGCGCAGGTTAGCAACGACGTCCGGGATCTTGTGACCAGCGTAGGAACCAACTTCGCGGAAGTCGCCATCTTCGATGGAGAGCGTAGCGGAGAAGCCGTTGCCGAATGCTGCGGTGTAAGCAAGAACGTTGGATGTGGTATCGGACCAGTTACGGCCAACAACACCCATGAATGCGTTACCGGTGTAGAAGTCGTAGAACGACGTAGCGTGACCGAAGGTGAAGCCACCCCACTGGATGTAAGCTTTACCGAGGGAGAAGCTTTCAGCAGCGTTATTGTTGGTGCCGTAGATTTCTGTGTAGGTACGCAGAAGACCGAATTCGGTGTTCGTGCGGCTATCCAGGTACAGGTAACCACGTGCGAAGAAAGTCAGGTCAGTCGCAGCGCGGTTGTCCCAAGCGCCATTGGAGGCGAAGTTGTTCGCACGGTAGTCAACACGAACACGGCCGCCAACGCGGAGGCAGGTTTCTGTGCCCGGGATGTAGTAGAAGCGTGCGCCGTAAGCATCGCAAACGCGAACGTAATCTACGGGCTCCGGAGCTACCGGAAGATCGGCAGCCTGGGCGCCGGTTGCAGCAGCTGCAGCAGCAGCGCCGAGCATAAGGCTCTTAAAGTTCATTTCTGACCTCCAAATCAGTCATGTTAATGATGACCACCTCTGCGAGGCCCGGCATTTGCCGTAAAGTCATCCTATATCCCCGCGAAATTTTCTAGAACTGCACTTGCCCGAAGGTTGGACGTTCGAGATGCAGTCCAGTGCGACCCAGTGGCCGCTCGCAGAAATGAACATACCCATCGAGATTTGAGGCGCAACATAGAAACGAGGGCAAGGACCGCTGGAGCACCTGTTTCGAATATGGGTGTTGCGTGAAAGACACAAAAAGGCGGCGCACGGTAAGAAACAGGTAAGAATTGAGAGCTGAAAGCGCCCGTTAAAGACCAATAAGTTTTAGGAAAAACGCGAATCCGCCAGAAAAACAAGACGAATCGTAATGCCCCCTCCAAAAAGGGGACGGCCCGATAGTTTGGACGCTATCGGGCCGCATGACTGACTGAAGATCAGAAGATCGTCATGTCAGAACTGATCTAATCAGATGATTAGAATGTGCGCTGAACACGGAAGCCGGCAAGGATTTCATCCTTATCGCCAGCCGTATCGCGATCGGTATTGGCATAGCCAACGTCAACACCAAGAGCCAAACCGGAAACCGGCTCCCACTGAACGGAACCATCGAGAGCCCAACGGGTCACGTCAGGCGTACCAGCCAGATCGAGATCCATGTAGTTGCCATCGAGTGCCAGGCCGATAGTCGAGGTTGCCTGGTGATAAACGCCACCGCTGATGGAGAAGCCGGTCGAGGTATCGCCATTCGCTGCATAATCGGAATAAGCCGAACCAGCGTTGATGTAGGAGAGAGCCCCATCAACATATACAGCCTGGAACGACACATTGGAGCCAGTAGCCAGCATCGGCAGATTCACGGTTACACCGCCACCGACTGCGTAACCCAGGGAGCCGTCAACAGAAGCGTCCAGCGGACGAACGTTGTGCAGAGCACCCATGATCTGGGCAGAGCCCCAGCCCTGATCAACACGCAGGTTCGCAACAACGTCAGGCATCTTCTGACCCGCATAGGAACCGTTCTCGCGGAAGTTGGAATCTTCCAGAGACAGTGTAGCGGAGAAGCCGTTGCCGAATGCTGCAGTGTAGGCAGCCAGGTTAACTGTTGTATCCGACCAGTTCCGATCTACGACCCCCATGAAGGCCTGACCTGTGAAGTAGTCGAAGAACGAGGTGGCATGACCGAAGGTGAGTCCACCCCACTGGATGTAGGCTTTACCCAGAGAGAAGGTCTCGCCACCATTCTTGTTGGTGCCGTAGATTTCAGTGAAGGTGCGCAGCAGACCGAATTCGGTGTTCGTGCGGCTGTCCAGATACAGATACCCACGCGCGAAGAACGTCAGGTCGTCGCTGGAACGATCTCCCCAAGTGCCTGTGTCCGGCTTGTTGTCGGCGAAATTGTTGGCCGTGTACTGAACACGGACACGGCCGCCGACGCGGAGGCAGGTTTCTGTGCCCGGGATGTAATAGAAGCGTGCGCCATAGGCATCGCAGACGCGAACGTAATCGACCGGCTCCGGCGCGGCCGGAAGATCGGCTGCCTGGGCGCCGGTGGTAGCAGCTGCGGCAGTCGCAGCGCCGAGCATGAGGCTCTTAAGGTTCATCTTGAACTCCTGAATGAATTGCACCAGCCCTTCCCACCCTGGGCGGAGAGGGCCGCTTGTTTGCAACACCCGAAACGACCCCAGATACATAACCTGGAGTTATTTTAGGATTCGGCTTAGCGCCGAGCGCAGTTAAGAAAAACCAGACTCCATCCCAGCATGCAAGGTTCTGCCACGCGCTAATTACACTATTAAGTGTAACTGTTGCTTTTTTACAATACATTGTTTTTCAATAGATTTTATATTTTCTATCTGTTTTTTCGTACCCCGAACTCCACATCTCAGTTCACATTTTTTCAGATCAAGATTTCCTGGATCCGCCACCGGAAAAATATCCAACAGCGGTTTTTATTACTTTTTGTATATTCAACAAATTATACTCATTAGTTTACTTTGTGCTCAAAATCACAAAAGTGTACTTAGGAGTTTACTTTTTTCGAAATAGAATTCCGCCATAGCCGCGACCTATACTTTCCGGCAGAAAACTTCTCTAAAATAGAAAATCCGGGCCTATTCTCCGCTGCGCCTTATCACGGGCAATCTGGATGGCGAATGGCAAGACCCGTTGAAACAAAGCAGCCCGATTTCTGGCAGCGCAATCCAGTCGCATTCCAACCGTTTTGATGGAGAAGCCGTAACCCGGAGGTCATTCAGCGGAGATAGAGATCAACGCTCTCGCTGGCACCTGTAGCGTCCACAACTGTGATTCGCGCCCCCCCCGGACCACCAGGCACCCAGTTCAGCTGACTTGAAAAGGAGCCACTGGCTTCCGGCTTTCCATCGACAAACCACGAAAACGGGCGCGTGCCCCCCTGCAGTTTGATCACGACCGGCTGACTAGCGACGCCGGTATGGAAGCCGACATCGATCAGCCCTCCTTCGGGCGGATAGCTGATAGCCAGCGGCAGTCGGCCTCGTTGCACCTTGTCGGAGGAGACGCGAGCAGACCGGAGAGGCAAAGGCAAAGACGCCCCGGAAACTTTCAGGGTACCTTCCGGGCTGGGGCGCAAGGGATCCGCTTTGGGTTTCAGCCGCTGGAAGGCCTCAAAGAGAATCGGAACGGCCGCGCCAGCTCCTGTCATACCGGGCACCGGCGTGCCGTCTGCCCTGCCCGTCCAGACACCAATCACATGCCGGCCGTCGAAACCAATGGCCCAGGCGTCCCGGTATCCGTAGGCAGTGCCCGTCTTGTAGGCGATATGCGCCGACCCCGCGGATCTTGGCTGCGGCAACCCGGTCAGAATATCGGCGACATGCCAGGCGGCGATGTCGTCCAACATCCGCCCCCCGGACCGCTGCCCCGGGGTTGCCGAACCAACACCAAGATGCAGTGGAATCACTTCGCCCATATTCGCAAGGCACGCGTAGAGCTGGGTGAGGTCGAACAGACTCAACCCAACTCCGCCAAGCCCGATGGCCAGCCCCGGCGCTTCATGACCGGAGAAGACAGCAGTCGCACCCGAGCGCTTAATCCTGGCCGCCAACCGGGCGGGACCGACAGCCTCCAGAAGCTGAATTGCCGGTGTATTCAGGGACATTTGCAGGGCTTCGCGAACGCTTACCCGCCCTTGATAGGCCTGATCGAAATTTGTCGGCCGGTATCCGCCAATATCGATCGGCCGGTCATCGATGAGGCTCTCCGGATGCGCGATTCCCTGCTCGAAGGCCAGACCGTAGATCAGGGGCTTCAAGGTAGACCCCGGAGACCGCGTCGCCCGGGTCATATCGACATGCCCAAGCCTCGCCTCATCCATCAGACCGGCAGAGCCGACCGATGCCAGAATGTCACCAGTTTCGTGATCGGCGACCAGAATGGCTGCTGACGTCCGGGCTCCCAGTGCCTGAGCGTGATCCCTGGCCAGCATTTCCAACGCAGCCTGCAAGTCGCGGTCAATTGTCAGGCGATGGACAGGTTTGCCAGGCTCCGACGCCACCACTTCACGCGCGGCATGAGCTGCCCAAAACGGCATATCCCGGCGAACTTCCGGTATGTTCTCACGCTTCGCGGCTTGCCCGGCCTCTTTACTCAAGATGCCGGCGACGACAGCCCGGTCCAGCACCCGGCCCCGCGCGAGACGTGCCTTATCCGCCCAGCGGTCCGGACGGCGCCCCTCGGGAGACTGCGGCAGTGCGACAAGAAGAGCGGCTTCCGCAGGTGTGAGTCGCCGAGGCTCTTTGCCAAACCAGACCAGACTTGCCGCCCGCACCCCTTCCAGATTGCCGCCAAAGGGGGCACGGAGCGTATAGAGCCTCAGGATTTCCTCTTTTGTCAGATCATCTTCAAGGCGGAGCGCCGAGAGTATCTGATCGTATTTGGCCGAAATGCTCCGTGTCGGCTTTTCTTCTAGAAGACGCGCCACCTGCATCGTCAGTGTCGATGCCCCGGAAACGATCCGGCCGGATGCCAGGGTCTGCAGGCCCGCGCGAGCCAAAGCAAACCAATCGACGCCACCATGCGTTTCGAATCGCTTGTCCTCATAGGCCAGCAGCATTTTCACGTAGAGGGGATCGATATCGGCGAGCGAAACCGGAAGGCGCCATTTGTCGTCCGCACTTGTAAAAGCCCTGAGCAGCTGTCCCTTCCGGTCGAGGACAACATGAGACAACGGCAGGTCTTCCGGCCGGGGACTGCCCGGCAGCGCCGAATAATCGTGCCATAGCTTCCCGCCGGCTC
>JBNKOQ010000009.1:0-21270 GCA_050294735.1 Roseibium sp.
CCGGACAGCCGAGTCCGCCGGCGCCGACCACCAGTACACGGCTTTCCTTCAGTTTGCGCTGTCCCATCGGTCCGATGGCCTTGAGGGCGGTTTGGCGGCTGTAGTCCATTTTGGATTTGTGCCCGTGCTTGGCGCACTCCTCACAATTGACCCAACCGGAATCGCCGTTGACGTAGTGCTCCTTTTTCCAGATGGGAACGCGCACCTTGATTTCGTCGATGATGAAACGGCAGGCCTTGAAGGCGGCATCGCGGTGCGGCGTGGCGACGCCGACCCATACGGCGATGTCGCCGATGGCCAGATGGCCGACGCGATGGATGCAAACGGCTTTTTCGAGGCCAAACTTTTGACGCGCTTCGTCGAGAATGCGGTTTCCTTCGGCGACGGCGAGCTGGTCGTAGGCTTCGTATTCGAGCGAAGTGACGTCATGCCCCTCGTTGTGGTTGCGCACCCAGCCTTCGAACGTCACCAGCGCCCCGCATGCGGGGTTTTCGGTTTCGGCTTTCAATTGCTCAACGTTGAGCGGTTCTGACGATAAATAAAACATAGCATTCCTTGATGGAGGGACACTGTCCTCAGTGTCCTCATCACACGAAAAGTGGACAATGAGGACATTGTCCCTCCAGGTTACCCTCCAGCCACCGGCGGAATAAAGACCACGGAATCGCCATCGTTCAACGACGTGTTCCAATCCACAAAGGCGTCGTTGATGGCGAGGCGTACATGCGAGCGGCACATGGAGAAATCGTGTTTTGTTTTGAGTTGATCAAACAACGCAACGGCGTCGCCACCATCAGTTTCAACGGTCTCAGCGCTGCATCCCGCCTCTTCGCGGAACATGGCGTAATAGTTAACGGTTATCTTCATGATACGTGAAACGTGAGCCGTGAAACGTGAACCTGTAGCCACCACGTCTCAATCGTCACTCGTCATCCTCCTATATAGAACATTTCGATTTTGTGCTTCGATTCCTTCTTCGTGTTTTCGCCCCAGCGCAACTGGCTGTATTGATCGTGCCGCTGCTCCCAGACGGAGCGGATCGCATCGTGCAGATCGTCATCCGATGTGCCGTTGCGGACGAGTGCGCGCAGGTCGGTGCCTTCGGTGGCGAAGAGACAGGTGTAGAGCTTGCCGTCGGCCGAGAGCCGGCTGCGGTTGCACGAGCGGCAGAAGGGCTGGCTGATGGAGGATACGAATCCAATCTCGCCGGAGCCATCGGCGAAGCGGTAGCGGTCGGCGACTTCGCCGGGATAGTTTTTTCCGATCGGCTCGATTTTCCAATGCGCGAAAACATGGCCGATCAGCTCGGCGGTCGGCACTACCTGGTCGCGCTGCCAATGGTTGACGTTGCCGACATCCATGTATTCGATGAAGCGCACCGTGACACCCGAGCCCTTGAACTGTTGCAGAATCGGGACCACTTCGCCGAGGTTGATATCGCGCCGGACGACGGTGTTGATCTTGATATCCTCGAAGCCGACAGACTGCGCCGCAGCGATGCCTTCAAGCACCTGTTCCGGGAAATTGATGCCGCCATTCATTTGGCGGAAGATGGTTTCGTCGAGTGCGTCCAGACTGACGGTCACGCGGTCGAGGCCGGCGGCCTTCAGGGCGGCGGCGAAGCGGGGAAGCAGGACGCCGTTGGTCGTCATGGCGATATCCCGGATCCCCGGGATTTCGCGCAGATCCCTGACCAGCTCGGACAGATGGGTGCGCAACAGCGGCTCGCCGCCGGTGAGGCGGATCTTTTCCACGCCGAGGAGGGTAAACTGCCGGACGAGCCGGAGCATTTCCTCGAACGACAACCGCTCATCATGCGCCAGCCACGGGAAATCGGGACCGACTTCCTCCGCCGGCATGCAATAGGTGCAGCGGAAGTTGCAGCGGTCGATCACCGACAAGCGTAAGTCCCGCATGGGGCGCTTAAGCTTGTCGACCGGCATTTCTATGTTCTTTGGGTTTGTCATTTTTTCGAAGAATAACAGCAGTACTACTGTTGTGCGGATAAAAAAGATTGCGCATCACACGCGTGAAAATCAAATACATCATCTCGTTGGGTCATTTTTCCATGCAAAACCAGTGCATGGAGTATGCCACCGCCTCGCAATCACCCCAGATCTGCCGAAACCCTCCATACCGCAGGCGAAAAGAAGCGAAAAGCGGAAAGCCAACAAATACATGACAACACCGATTACAATGTACACATTTGTATCATATTGCCATTTTACAACATAATTGGAATTCAATTCAGTTCGCCCGTGCAACGGAAAATCGCTGATTCGCCCTGTGTTTATTGCGTCCCCGGATAGTGCACGCTGCGTGGCACATGTCGTGCAATGGAGCGCAACCATAAACCCCGTTTTGATGGGATCCGTCGGGGAGACCGCAAGATATAACCTGTGAGGAGATAAATCATGGCATCAGCCAATCTAAATCCGCTGGATTTCAAAAATCCGGCCATACGAACCCTGCATCTGTCGTGGGTTGCATTTTTCCTGACCTTTGTAGTGTGGTTCAGCCACGCTCCGCTCATGGGAGCCATCAAAGAGGCGTTCGGCCTGTCCGGTCAACAGGTCAAAGCCCTCCTGATCCTGAACGTTGCCCTGACCATTCCAGCCCGCATTGTGATTGGCATCCTGGTCGACAAGTTCGGGCCGCGGCATGTATTCAGCGGACTACTGATTGTCTCGTCCTTCATCTGCTTTGGCTTTGCCTCGGCGCAGTCGTTCGAACAGCTGGCCTTGTTCCGCTTCCTGCTCGGCTTCGTGGGCGCCGGCTTTGTGATCGGCATCCGTCTGGTCGGCGAATGGTTTCCGGCCAAACAGGTTGGGATGGCCGAAGGCATCTATGGCGGCTGGGGCAACTTCGGTTCGGCGGCGGCAGCCATGACCCTGCCCTCGCTGGCGTTGATCTACGGCGGTGAAAACGGCTGGCGTTACGCCATCGCCACGACCGGCGTAGTCACCCTGCTCTACGGGGTCGTTTTCTACCTGCGCGCCCGCAACACCCCCAAAGGCTCCACCTACTTCAAACCGAAAAAGTCCGGCGGACTGGAAGTCTCCTGCAAGAAAGATTTTTATTTCTATCTGACCATGAACATCCCGATGTATCTGGCGCTTGCATTGCTGACCTGGAAGCTCACCTCGGCCAAGATCGCCCTGCTCTCACCGGCCGTCGGGATTGTATTATACATCAGCTTCGTGATTCTGTTCATCGTTCAGACGTTCAAGATCCGTCATGTAAACAGTCATCTATTTGAAAAAGAGCAGACCGCCGGACTGCTCAACTACAAATTCAAGCAGGTTGCGATTCTCGACCTTGCCTACCTCGTCACCTTCGGCTCCGAGCTGGCGGTGGTCTCCATGCTTCCGCTCTTCTTCATGGAGGTATTCAAGCTGGGAGCCGTGGAGGCCGGCCTGCTGGCATCCGGCTTTGCCTTTATGAATCTGGTTGCCCGCCCCGGCGGCGGATGGATTTCCGACAAGCTCGGCCGTCGCAAAACCCTCATGGTGCTGATTGCCGGACTAGCCTGCGGATATTTCGTTCTGGGACAGGTGGGCGCGAGCTGGCCGGTGCAGCTGGCCGTGGTAGCCACCATGTGCTGTTCATTCTTCGTCCAGGCCGGCGAAGGCGCCGTCTTCGCCATGGTGCCGCTCGTCCAGCGCCGCATGACCGGACAGATTGCCGGCATGGTCGGGGCCTATGGCAATGTCGGCGCCGTCATCTTCCTGACCGTGCTCTCCTTCGTTGACTACTCGACCTTCTTCATCGTGATCGGCTCCTGCTCGCTACTGACCCTGCTCAGCACGGCGTTCATCACCGAACCGGCCGGGCACGTCTCCGAAGTTGACGAAAGCGGGAATATCCAGCTGATCGAGGTGGCATAGCGTGACGAGTGATGCGTGAGACGTGCGGCGTGAGAGTAAAACGTAAACCTTGCGCCTGAACATGAATACCATCAGAATACGGAAAATCACGAATCACTCATCAATCGTCATTCACCATGTTCCATCTTGACGGAAAAATTAAAATCGCGTCCGGGCAGGCCAGCCGGTCCGGACGGAAGGCATCGAATGAGGATTCGATCGTCGTCCACGTCCCCGACGACCACCACCTCATGACCCACAAGGGCATCGTGGCGGTCATCGCCGACGGGGTCAGCAGTGCGGACGCAGGCAAGGAAGCGGCGAATCTGTGCACCACCCGGTTTGCGGAGGACTACTATGCCAGCCCCGATGTATGGACCACGAAGCACTCTGCACAAAACGTGCTCACCACGCTCAACCGCGATCTCTACAACCGGGGCAAGGTCTACCTCAACGCGGAAAAGGGCTATCTGTGCACCCTGAGCATTCTGATCCTGAAATCGCATACCGCGCACCTGTTCCATATTGGCGACACCCGTATCTATCGCCTGCGCGCCGGAAAGCTCGATCCGCTGACCACCGATCACAGCGTTCGCGTCAGCGAACAGCAATGCTATCTTGCCCGTGCCATGGGGCTCGACAACCAGGCGCGCATCGACTACTCGACCGCGGATGTACAGGATGATGACATCTTCCTGTTGACCTCCGACGGCATCCACGACCATGTCGACAAAACCCGGGTCGCCACCCTGATCGAGTCCAACCGCGGAGACCTCCAGCACGGATGCGACATGCTCGTGCAGGAAGCCTACGACATGAACAGCAAGGACAACCTGAGCTGTATTGCGATCAGAATCCTGGCCTTGCCGGAAAATGCGCGTGACGAGGTTGACCAGCGCCTGACACAACTGCCCTTCCCTCCTCCACTGAAAACCGGCGACCGGATTGATGGCTACCGGGTGCTCGAAGAACTCCATGCCACCAGCCGCAGCCAGGTCTACCGGGTCGAGGACGAGGACAACGGCCGGCACTATGCCATGAAAACGCCGTCACCCAACTACGAGGACGATGACGCCTACATCGAGCGGTTCGTGATGGAGAGCTGGATCGGAACCCGCATCGACTGCCCCAACGTCGCCCGGGTGATCGATCAGCAGCGCCCGCGCAGCAGCCTGTACTACCTCAGCGAATACGTCGGCGGCATTCCGCTGTCGCTATGGGAGGAACAAAACCACCATCCCCAGATGCAGGCCGTTCGCGAGATTGCCGTACAGCTGGTGAAGGGATTGCGCGCCTTCCATCGCAAGGAAATCCTCCATCAGGATCTTAAGCCTGACAATATCCTGATCGACGCCCACGGACGGGTAAAGATCGTCGACTTCGGCTCCTGCCGTGTGGCAGGCTTCGAGGAAATATGCGGCCCTATCGAACGCGACCTGATCCTCGGAACCGTCGATTATGCCGCGCCGGAATACCAGCTGCGCCTGCCCTCCGGGACCTGGTCGGACCTGTTCAGTCTGGGATGCATCCTCTATTTCCTGCTGACCGGTGAACATCCCTACGGACCTAAATTTTCCAAATGCCGCAAACTCTCCGAGTTCGCCCAGCTCCAGTACCGTCCGGCCTACCACTTCAACCCGGATGTGCCTATCTGGGTCGATGGAGCATTGGAGAAAGCGGTGAAGGTGAATACCGAGGAACGTTACGAAGCGCACTCCAAGTTCATGGCGGACCTGAACAAGCCCAACCCCGAATTTTCAGATCGCACACGCACTCCCATCATGGAGCGAAACCCCGTGCTCTTCTGGAAGATCGTATCGGGCCTGCTGGCCCTGATGGTGGGTGTCCTGCTCCTTATTCTGGCGCACTAGCACAACCGGGGATTTTACGCCTGTCCGTGACTGGCCCCAGGCGGCCCGGGAACATCCCCCTGCCGGTTTCACCCATCATCGCTTTTCCAGCAGGACGGCCCCGCTCTTGTAGGTGGGCTGGAAGGATTCCGGATCAAACGAAGGCAACGTCAACCGATTGGTGTCTTCATAGTGCATCGGCAGGAAAACATGGCACCTGGCCATGCCATCCTCAAGAACAGCGATCGCCGGGATCTCCCCGCGCTTCGAACAGACGGAAACGGTGTCGCCCTGCTGGATACCGAGTTCGGCGGCATCCAGCGGATTGATTTCCACATACAGTTCTTCGGGCGCCATGCGCCGCAACTTCTCCACCTTGCCCGTTCGGCTAAGCGTATGCCATTGCGCCACCGAACCGCGCCCGGTGATGAGCCAAAACGGATAGTCGGCAGAACACTGCTCTTCCGGCTCAGTAGGTTCGGTGCAGACGAAACGCGCTTTGCCGTCCTGATGAAAAAACCGATGATCGCCAAACAACCGCCGATGGTTGTCTTCCAGGATCGCCCCGGCGGGAAACGGCCACTGAATCCCGCCGGCCTGCTCAAGATGCCCATAGCCTTCTATCCCGGTGATATCGCAAGGTTGCCCGGCAGAAATTTTCTGTAGCAACCGGAATACGCTTTCCGGATTCTGCCACTCGTCGATCCATTGCCCGCACCCCCATACCTTGGCAATACGCAGGAAGATATCGAAATCCGGCAGGGCCTGTCCCGGCGGCTCGCACACCTTCCGCACCACGCCGATTCTGCGTTCGGAGTTAATGAAAGTGCCCTCCTTCTCGCTCGAGGCGGCCGCCGGCAGGTACAGATCGGCCATCCGGGCCGTCGCCGTGTCGGGATAAATATCCTGCACCACCAGAAAATCCAGCTCCTTGACGATCTCCTCAAATTCGTTCAAGTCGATCCACGTATGGGCCGGATTGGTGCCTACGATCCACAGCCCCTTGATCACCCCGTTCCGAACCTGTTCGAGGATCTTGTGGTAGGGCAGACTGGACTGGCCGGAAATGCGGCTGTCGTTGATGTTAAGGAGTGCCGCCACTTTTCGGCGGTGCCGGCGGTCCTCGAAGTCATGCCCGCCGAAGAGATTGGTGGTGTTTGCAAAAAGGCGCGAGCCCATCGCATTGCACTGCCCGGTGATGGAATTCGCACCGGTTCCCGGTTTGCCTATGTTTCCGGTCATAAGCGCAAGGTTGATGATGGCCTCGGAGGTCTTTACCCCCTGATGGCTCTGGTTCACCCCCATGGACCACCAGAACGATACACGCTTTCCTTCATGTATGAGCTGTGCAAATTCCTCGATCTGCTCAACCGTCAGGCCGCATTGATCCGCAACGTGCTTCACGGGGTATTCCGCCACATGGGCGCGGTAGACCGGAAACCCGACGGTATGCCGTTCAATGAAATCGGGATCAATCCATCCCCGCTCAATCAAGATATTGGACACCGCGTACAGGAACAGTAAATCGGTCTTGGGTTGCAGCGCAATGTGATGGGACGCCGCCTGGGCTGTTTTGGTCCTGCGCGGATCGACCACGATCACCTTCGGCTTTTTGCGATTGCTTCGAATCCGGCTCCAAAGAAGAGGATGGGCGACAATGGGATTTGCCCCGATAAACACAACGACATCCGATTCTTCCAGATCGTTGCAGGCGTAGGGCGGTGCATCGAAACCAAACGCCTGCTTGTAGGCCACCGAGGCCGAAGCCATGCACTGTCGCGTGTTCCCGTCGCCATGCACCATCCCCATGCCGAACTTGGCCACGGCACCCAGCAGCGCCATCTCCTCGGTGGTGATCTGTCCTGTACTGAGAAAGGCGACGCTCTCCGGCCCCCATTCCGCCATGATCTCCTTCATGCGGGAAGAAAATACCTCGACGGCTTCATCCCATTCCACCGGTTTGAATCCTTTTTCAGTCCTGAGCAGGGGTTGCGTACCCCGGTCATCCGACAAAAGCGGTTCGATCAGGTTGAGTCCCTTGTCACAGGCCTTCCCGAGATTGACCGGATAATCGGACTTGCCCTGAATCTGGATCGCTCCATCCTTCCGGGAAACCTCAAGGGCGCACCCGATCGAGCAATAGCTGCAGATTGTTGTTTTTGGATCTTTAGACATGGCGGTTCCGCTTTGATTCGCACGCCTAATGAGCATCGAGTGTGCCATCGACCGGTTCCCCAACCGCAAATTGTGCCCCGTACCGTATTCACAAGGAGATAGAGAAGTAGATACAAGGCTTTGCTAACCCTTAGTATATGATCATCTACATCATATTTGTTTGTAAAACACCCTCTCGACCACAATTATGTAAAATAGAAACCCAGGCAGCAAACCCTGTAAACCGAGGTTTGGCTTAGCAAATTTTCAGCGGCTAGACACCGAGGGAGCATAGCTTTCGAACTCGAAATCGATTCCGTTCAAGATCGAACACAGCTCGGCCAAGTGTCCTGCATTTTTTCTTTTCGAGATTTTTTTCCGCAATCGCCTTAGCTCAATAGCATTGCCGCAACCACCGCTTCACATGGGAAACATAGATGTATTTTTCTTGATTCAAAATTCTATTGATTACATTTTTGAACATGTGATTTTTATGTATATCTAATCTCATTATTAATACATTTTTGTGTATATATTTTCCATTTTACACAATATCCGTTTTGCCCCTATCTCTCTCTGCTTTTGCTACTTACAGATATTTAAACACGGTGGCACAGCATTTGCAAATAGGCTCCCAGTAATTCGCGACTATTCCGGTCACGTTATAAATGTTTTAATAAACCCAAACAAAGGAACATGATGAAAGCTACCAAAAGAACCATCCTGAAATCAGGTCTGGCTGCCGCCCTGATTGGCGCCATCCCCGCATTTGGTGCCGTTGACGACAACACCATTCCGTTGGATGTCGAAAAGCCCAATTTGCATTTCGGCTTCATCAAGCTGACCGACTGCGCTCCGCTGGTGATCGCCAAAGAAAAGGGATTCTTCGAGGCCGAAGGCTTGAACGTCCAGCTGACCGCCCAGAAGAACTGGGTAATCCTGCTCGACAACGTGATCAAGGGATCGCTTGACGGCGCGCACATGCTGGCCGGACAACCGATCGGAGCCACGGTAGGCGTCAGCCAGAAGGCCGATATCATCACCGCCTACAGTCTCGACCTCAATGGCAACGGTATCACACTAGCCACCGACATCTGGGAACAGATGAAGAAAAACGTTCCGGTGGACGCAGACGGCAAGCCGGTCCACCCCATTAGTGCCAGCGCCTTGAAGCCGGTTATCGACAACTGGGAGGGCGACTTCAACCTCGGTATGGTTTTCCCGGTATCAACCCACAACTATGAAATCCGCTACTGGCTGGCCGCCGGCGGCATCAAGCCCGGCTTCTACACCGAAGCAGATTCCCAGGGCCATACCGGCGGTGACGTAATCATCTCGCCCAATGCCCCGCCACTGATGCCTTCGTACCTTAACTCGCGCGCCATTCTCGGCTACTGCGTGGGGGAACCCTGGAACCAGAAGGCCGTATTTGCCGACAAGGAAGGCAAACAGCTCGGCGTTCCCGTGATTACCAACTACGAGATCTGGAAAAACAACCCCGAAAAGGTCTTCGGCGTAACCAAAGAATGGGCTGAAAAATATCCGCAGACCCACCTGGCCGTACTCAAGGCGCTGATCAGGGCCGGCAAGTGGCTGGATGAATCGATCGAAAACCGCGAGGAAGCCGTCCAGATCCTGTCCCGCTCGAACTATGTCGGCGCCGAGCCGGAAGTCCTGCGCAACTCGATGACCGGCTCGTTCGTTTACGAGCGCGGTGACCGGCGCGACATGCCCGACTTCAATGTCTTCTTCCGCTACTACGCGTCCTATCCCTACTACAGCGACTGTGTCTGGTTCCTGACGCAGATGCGCCGCTGGGGCCAGCTCCGGGATGATAAGCCGGACAGCTGGTACCTCGAAACCGCCAAGGACATCTACCGTCCCGAGCTCTATATGGAAGCCGCACAGCTGCTGATCGAGGAAGGCAATCTGGCGGAATCCGACATCCCGACCGGCACCGATGGCTTCCGGGCCCCGACCGGCAAGGGCGACTTCATCGACGACAAGGTGTACGACGGCCACAAGCCGAACGACTACATCAAGAGCTTCACCATCAGGGCTGAATAATCTCTCCCCGACCCATGCCGGGCCAATCCCGCTTCTCTCTCCTCCGGCGGGATTGGCCCGGTGAATAAAAAATAGAGGATGCAACACACCATGCAGAAATTACTCAACTTTTCTGAAAAGACCGGTCTCACCCTGCTGATTCCGATCATTAAAATGATCATGAAGGACGAGCCTGAAAAACAGCTCGGCGAGCTGCTCAAGCTGTTACTGCTGCCGATCGTTGGACTCGCCATTTTCTTCGGACTCTGGGGCTTTGCCTCCACCAGGATCAGCACCAGCGTCGGAGCCCTGCCTTCCCCGGCCTACGTCTGGAGCCAGGCCAAGGCCATGGTGGGCGACGCCCGGGCCGAAAAGGTGAACAAGAAGGAGTTCGAACGTTACGAGAATGCACGCGCCACCCTATCCGGCCTATTCGAAAAACGCCGCGAACTGGAAGCTGCCGGTGCATCGGCGGCCACGCTCAAGAAACTCGACGACAAGCGGGCTGACTTCACAAACGATCTTCAGGCGTATGTAGACAAGCTTGGCACCCGCATCGAAACTCTGACCACCCAGGTGGCGGATGCAGACAAGGCCGCCGAGGAGGCCGGCATTACCGACCGCCGCATCGCCCCCTACAAAACCACCGTCATCCGGGTCTACAAGGACAGCCACCATTCACTCGCCAGCCTGCTCAGCAAGAACAAGAAAATATCCGACTGCATTGCCGGCATGGAAACCGCCACCGAAGCCAAGGCGGCAACCCTGGAGAAGCGGCGCCATGCCTATGAAACCCAGCTCAGCAAACCGCTCGACTACAGCGGAAACGGTTCGATTCTCGACTATGTCAAGCGCAGCATCATTACCGTCATCTTCGGATTCTTCCTCGCGGCCGTCGTAGCCATCCCGCTCGGCATCCTCTGCGGGCTCAGCAAAAACTTCATGACAGCCGTCAACCCGCTCATCCAGATTTTCCGGCCCGTATCGCCGCTGGCCTGGGTACTCATCACGATTCAGATCGTCGATGGCATTTTTGTGGGCGACAAGGCCCTCAACGGGGAATTGATCAACAATCCGTTCCTGCATTCCGCCATCACCGTCGCGCTCTGTTCGCTGTGGGCCACCTTGAGCAACACCGCCCTGGGCGTATCGTCGGTCAGTACGGATTACATGAACGTTGCAAAGGTGCTTAAGCTCAGCTGGATTGACCGCATCACCAAAATTGTAATCCCATCTGCCGTACCCTACATCTTCACCGGTCTGCGCATCACACTCGGCGTCGGCTGGATGGTGTTGATTGTCTCGGAAATGATGGCCACCTCGCGCGGGCTTGGCTGGTATATCGACCAGCAGTACCAGAACAACAAGGTCGAATCGCTCGCCAACATTATTGTCTGCATCTTTATCATCGGGATCATCGGGGCCATCCTCGACCGGATCATGTTCATCCTGCACAAGACGGTCAGCTTCAACGACGACGAGGTGTCAGCGTGACGATTGAAACGTGAGGCGTGATCAATTCACGTTTCACGGATCACTTTTCACGAATAAAGGAACTTTTATGAGCACAGTATTGGAAGTCAAGAACGTCAATAAGAACTTCGGCAACAACGGTCATACGGCCGAGGTGCTGCACGACATCAACCTGAGCCTCGACAAGGGTGAATTCGTAGCCATTGTCGGCTTTTCAGGAACCGGAAAAACCACGTTGATCAACCTGCTCGGCGGCTTGGAAAAACCCACATCCGGCGAGGTGCTTTGCAAGGGCAAACCCGTCACCGGACCAGGTCCTGAACGCGGCATCATCTTTCAGAACTACTCATTGATGCCGTGGCTCACCGTGCGCGGAAATGTTGCCGTGGCGGTTCACGAAACCCGCAAGGATCTACCCGTGGCCAAACGTAAAAAAGTGGTCGAAAAATATGTGGAAATGGTCAACCTCACCCCCGCCATCGATAAACGGCCCGGCGAACTTTCGGGTGGCATGCGTCAGCGCGTATCCGTGGCACGCGCGCTATCGATGAACCCCGAAATCCTACTGATGGACGAACCGCTCAGCGCCCTCGATGCCCTGACCCGCGCCGTGCTGCAGGATCAGATTCTCGAAATCTGGCGAAAGGAAAAAAAGACTGTCGTGCTCATCACCAACGATGTCGATGAAGGCATCATGATGGCCGACCGCATCATTCCGCTGAACATGGGCCCGAAGGCCACGCTCGGACCTTCCTTTCCGGTGGACATCGAACGTCCGCGCAACCGCAAGACCATGAACCATGATCCGCACTTCAAGCGCATTCGAAACGACGTGAACTTCTACCTCAACGAACAGCGCCGCAAGCACAAGGAGATCGCCGACCTGACCAGCAAGCCCGCCACGGTCCTACCGGACATCCAGCCCGCGCACATGAACAAGGAATTTGCATGGAGATAACGAAACGTGAAAATTTTTACAGGTGGAGAACATATGAAAAGAATAATCACGACTCAACCGTCACTCATCACGAACCTAAAACCTAATACTTAGCACTTAATACTGAACACTCCCCTATGAAATCCTACATCCATACCCACTATCTGGATCTTGTGAACCTCTGCAAGATATACCCCACCAAGAAGGGGCCGTTCACCGTTCTGGAAGAATTCAATCTCCAGGTGGTCGAAGGCGAGTTTGTCTGCCTCATCGGCCACAGCGGTTGCGGCAAGTCCACCATCCTCACGATGGTGGCCGGACTGAACGAAATCAGCAAAGGCAATGTATCCCTGGCCGGACATGAAATCGATGGCGCCGGCCCCGAACGCGCCGTGGTCTTCCAGTCCCCCAGTCTGTTGCCCTGGCTGACGGCCTACGAAAATGTCATGCTCGGCGTGAAGCAGGCGTTTTCCGATGCGACCAAGAAACAGCGCGACCAGATCGTGCGCTACTATCTCGAATCGGTCGGGCTCGGCGATAACATGGACAAGAAGCCCACCGAACTTTCGCAGGGCATGTGCCAGCGCGTCGGCATCGCTCGCGCCTTTGCCTTAAAACCCAAGCTGATGATCCTCGACGAACCGCTCGGCATGCTCGACGCGCTCACCAAGCAGGAATTGCAGGATCTGTTCGTCAAGCTCCACGCCGAACACCAGCTTACCACCCTGATGGTGACCCATGATGTCGACGAGGCGCTCTACCTCTCCGATCGCGTCGTGATGATGACCAACGGACCGAATGCGACGCTCGGCGACATTCTCGAGAATACCCTGCCGCGCCCCCGCATCCGCGAAGAGATCATGGCCCACCCGGACTATTACAAACACCGCGATTACCTCATCGATTTTCTGGAAGATCAGGATCATCAGGCTGAGTTGAAAAAAACCGGAACCGAAGACTAACACGTTCAAACCAAAGGAGAACCTAACCAATGAATACCAAAACCCGCATCGTAATTGCTGCAGCAACTCTTGGACTGGCATCTGCCGGACACGCCGAAAACGGCGTTGAGTTGTTCCAGAGCATCATGTCGCAGACCAACAACACGCTTATTCCAATGCTGGATTGGCGCGCCCGTTATGAATATGGCGACCAGGACAATCTCGAATCCGCGCATGCCGCTACACTGCGGGCCCGCATAGGATTGCAGTCGCAGGACTACAGCGGATTCAGCGGACTCGTTGAATTCGAGGCCACCCGGGCCATCGACTCGACGGGCTACCGCGCCGCCAACGTGCATGGCGATCCGGCCAGGACCGTCATTGCCGATCCGGAAAGTACGGAACTCAACCGCGCCCAGCTGCAGTTCAGCCGCAACAACAACCTGCTGATCGGTGGCCGCCAGCGCATCATCCTCGACAATGCCCGCTTCATCGGAAACGTCGGCTGGAGACAGAACGAACAGACCTATGACGGGGTGTCCTACAAAAACACCATGGTTGAAGATCTGTCGTTGTACTATGCCTATCTATCCCGCGTGAACCGCATCTTCGGATCCGATGCACCCAAGGGCACGGGCACGGACGATTTCGATTCTGATTCGCAGTTGATCAACGTGGCCTACAGCGGACTCGAAGGGCAGAAGCTCGCCGCCTATGCCTACCTGCTCGACTTCGACAACTCCGCCGCCAACTCCTGCAACACGTACGGCATCAGCTATGCCATAAAAGGCAAGGTGGCCGAGGATTACGCGCTCAACGGGTATGCTGAGTTTGCCTACCAGGAAGGCGCTGGAGACAACATCGATTATTCCGCTCCCTACCTGCACCTGAACGGAAAGGTTGCCCGCAAGGGCTATTTCGCCCTGCTGGGATACGAACTGCTCGGCTCCGACGACGGCATGATCGGCTTCAAAACGCCGCTGGCTACCGCACATGCGTTCAACGGCTGGAACGACCAGTTCCTGGGAACGCCGGCGAATGGCCTGCAGGATCTCTACCTCGGGTTCGGCCTTCCCGTACCGAAGGTTCCGGTGAAGTTCTTCTACCACAAGTTTTCCTCGGATGAAAATTCCATGGACTACGGGCAGGAATTCGATGCCGTGGCGGTGCATAAGATCAGCCCGAAAATGAAGGCCATTGCCAAGGCTTCCTACTACGATGCGGACGAATTCAGCGTCAACCGCACCCGTTTTTCAGTGGAACTGGATTATAAATATTAATCTCCTTCTAATCCACTCGGCCGGCGGCGAGGATGCGCCGCCGGCCACCTCTTAAAAACGGCAACCCATGAAGAAAGATCCCATGGACACAGCATCCTCCCCCGCATCCGATCCAGTGATTGTCGTGGGCAACGGAATGGTCGGTCACCGCTTCTGCCGTTCCTTCAGAAACCTGGATACCGCCACACCCGTAATCGTGCTGGGCAAGGAACCCGAACCGGCCTACGACCGCGTCAACCTGACCAGGCTGGTGCTTGAACCGAAACGCGAATCCCTTTATCTCGACCCAACCGATTGGTACGCCGACCACAACATCGAGCTACGGCTGGGCGAATCGGCCGGGTCCGTCGATACCGCCGCAAGAACCGTAACCACGTCCAGCGGCGAAACCCTGAACTATGGCAAACTGGTCGTGGCCAGCGGCTCCACGCCGTGGATGCCGCCCATCCCCGGCGCGGATGGAGCTTCCGTTTTTCCCTACCGCACCATGGAGGACATCGACAACATCCGGCAGGCCGCCGCATCCGGGCGAAGCGCCGCGGTGATCGGCGGAGGCCTCCTGGGGCTCGAAGCCGCCGAAGCGCTTCAGCAACTGGGGCTCACCGTCCACGTTTTGGAAATCGCCGACTATCTCATGCCGCAACAGCTCGATGCCGAAGGCGGCATTATGCTCAAGGAAGAGATTTCCCTGATGGGCATCTATGTCCGCACCCGCTGCCAGACCCTGGAAATCGTCGACCTCAACGGTCGCAAGGAACTGCGCTTTGCCGACGGTTCGGCACTGCAGTGCGACTTTGTTGTGATCTCCGCCGGCATTCGACCGGAAACCGCCTTTCTCAACCACACCCCGCTGGAACGCAATCCCAACAACGCCATTGTCGTCAACGAGGGCATGGAAACCAGCGCCCCCCACGTGTACGCCATCGGCGAATGCGCCACCTTCAAAGGCACCGTCTACGGACTGGTCGCCCCCGGCTATCAGATGGCCGATACCCTGGCCAGCCGCCTATCGGATGCCAAAGCCTCCTTCACGGGAACCGATCTCAGCGCCCGACTCAAGGTCATGGATGTTCCGGTGGCGGCACTGGGCGACTACCACCAGGCCGAAGCCGTCTCGCAAACCCTCGTCTACTCGAAGATCGGGCCAAGATCGACCTCCTGCTACCGCAAACTGATCCTCTGCAAACGGCGCGTCATCGGCATCATGGCGGTAGGCCGGTGGGATAATCTTCCGGCCATCGAGAATGCGATGGCCTCCGGACTCAAACTTTCCTGGAAACAGCTTCGACACTTCGAGGAGTCCGGCGAACTCTTCACCGCTGGCAAGGATCCGGCCGTACTGCACTGGTCGCCGGATACCAAGGTCTGCAACTGCATGATGGTCAAGAAGGCCACGCTGATCGAGGCCATCAATGAAGGCTGCAGAACAGTTGAAGATTTGCAGGCCCGCACCCTGGCAGGTACGGTCTGTGGCAGTTGCAAGCCGGTGCTGGGCGATCTCGTGGGAGCGCCTTCCCTGCCGGTCCGGATGCCCAAGTCGGCCATTGCCGTACTGTCCTGCTCGCTTCTGTCCATGTTTGGTGTCTGCGCCACCGTGTTTGGTGCACCCATGACCTATGCCGACTCGGTCGAGGATTACTGGTACCATGTCGACCAGCTGTGGCGGAGCGGCGTGTTGAAACAGATCTCCGGCTACACGCTGCTCGCGCTCTGCCTCTTTGCGTTATGGCTTTCCGTCCAGAAACGCTTCGCGTCCCTGAAGCTTGGCAACTATTCCGTCTGGCGCGCCATCCACACGGCCACCGGACTGCTGACGCTGGGACTGCTTTTCGTACACACCGGCTTCCACCTCGGTGCCAACTTCAATTCATGGCTCATGCTCACCTTCGCCCTGCTCAATCTGGTGGGCGGCGTGTCCGGTGTTTTCAGCGGATTGGAAACGAAGACGGATTCGGGTATCGGCCTATTGAGCCGTCGTCTCAAGCCGGTCGCGACCTGGGCGCACATCCTTCTCTTCTGGCCCATTCCGACCCTCGTGATGTTCCACATAATTTCGGTGTACTACTGGTGATTTTTTCTCATGGAATTGTTTAATAAGAAAGGATTGATCTGGATGGTCTGGATCGCCGCCAGCCTGGTCGGGACCGGCATGCTCGCCCGCAAAATGTTTGCCGGCGAAGACAAGCGCATGTTCCTGCCCGGACAGACGACCGCCGGCCACTACCAGATCGAGCTGCGCTGCGACGAATGCCATACGCCGGGCATGGGCGTAAAGCAGGATGCCTGCATCCGCTGCCATGGAGAGGAACTTAAAACCGCGCACGACTCCCATCCCAAGGCCAAGTTCGACGACCCCACCAAAACCTACCTCCTCAAGCAGATCAAGGCCGACGAATGCATCTCCTGCCACATCGAACACAACGCCGACACCACGCATCCCATGGGTGTGACCGTTCCGCTGAACTACTGCGCCTTCTGCCATCAGGAGGTGGGCGATAACCGTCCCTCGCACAAGGGACTCGGCTTCAAAACCTGCGCCACGGCGGGGTGCCACAACTTCCACGACAACCGCGCCCTCTACGAACGCTTCCTCCAGCAGCATGCCGATGAACCGGCCCTGCTGACCAACCAAGTAGCCCAAGTGCTCGATGAGCCGCGTAGTTTTGGCGATGCGCTAACCGTCGGCGATATGGATGCCCCCAAGAGCCACGAAGGAAACGAGTCTGTGCAGCAGGAATGGGCGGACAGCGTCCATGCCAAGCAGGGGGTCAACTGCACCGCCTGCCACAACGTGCCCGACGACGCCGGAAACCTGGCCTGGACCGATCATCCGGCACCGGCCGCCTGTGCCGGTTGCCACAAGGAAAACACAGAGGGCTGGATGACCGGCCGCCACGGCATGCGCGTGGCCGAAGGGCTTTCGCCCATGACGCCCGCCATGGCCCGCCTGCCCATGCAACCGCATTCGCTGCACCGCGAACTCGATTGCTCTTCCTGCCACGGCGCGCACGGCTACGACACGCGCTACGCCGCAGTCGACGCCTGCCTGGAATGCCATGCGGACAAACACTCGCTGGCCTACAAGAACACGGCCCATTTTGATCGGTGGAAACAGGACGCGGACCATGGCGTCTCCTGCGCCACCTGCCACATGCCGCGCATGGAAAACGAAGACGGTCGCGTCATCGTCCAGCACAACCAGAACGACAACCTGCGCCCCAACGAAAAGATGATCCGCAGTGTGTGCATGGATTGCCATGGCGTCGAATTCAGCCTGCAGGCACTGGCCGATCCGTCGATGGCGGACGCCTGCTACGAGGGACCACCCGCCGCCGACCTTGAGACCATGGAGATGATCCGTACCCGCATGGTTGAGATTGAGGAACGAAGAAAACGCATCGCCGAACGGCAGGCGCAAGCACAGGCCAACGGCATCGATGAAGACGATCTGTGAACGAGAAGGCGGCAAGTGCCGCAACTAACCAAAAGGAGCAAGAAAATGAAGGCAATGAAATGGATCCCCGCAACCATGGCCGTAGGAACAATCGCCTTGCTGGCAACCCAGACCGGCTGTGAGGAAAAGGCCAGCGCCTCGAGCGGCATCGATCCGAAGATCGTGGCCGACAGCCTGTTCACGGTCATGGAGGCCGACCGGGCATCGTACACCAAGCACGTCATCAAGCGCGTGAAGGCCGAGGGCGCGATTGACGCAAACGAATACTGGGAGGACAGCGGAAACAAAGACCTGCCCCTGCCGGCCCAGATGTTCCGCATGGCCGCCGAGCGTGCCAAGGGTTCAAAGCACAACTCCGCCGGATTCTTCTACCAGCTGAAATCGCCCTGGCCCATTAACAAGCAGAACAAGCCCGTCACCGACGTGGAAAAGGAAGGATTCGACTTCATCGTGGCCAACAAAGGTGCTGAACCGTTCTATGCGGAGGAAACGCTCGACGGCAAAAAATACTTCACGGCCATCTATGCCGATGTCGGTGTCTCCTCGGCCTGCATCAACTGCCACAACGCACATGCAGATACACCGAAGAGCGACTTTGCCTTGGGCGATGTCATGGGTGGTGTGGTGCTGCGATTCCCTATGTAACCCCAATAAAGGAAAGGACAAAACAATGATCAATCCATTCAAGAAAAAACCGAAACCCGAAGCACCTGCGGGACTGCCCAGCGAAGAACAGGTCAAGCTGGTCCAGGAGAGCTGGGCCATGGTCGAACCCATCGCGGATACGGCCGCCGAGCTGTTTTACGGCCGCCTCTTCGAGACCGCTCCCGAGGTCAAACCGCTTTTCTCGGGCGATATGAAGGCGCAGGGAAAGAAACTGATGTCCATGATCACCGTGGCCGTCAAAGGGCTGTCCAACCTCGAAGCGATCGTGCCTGCCGTTCAGGATCTGGGAAAGCGGCATGTCGCATACAACGTTAAGGAAGAGCACTACGCCGCCGTGGGTTCCAGTCTGCTATGGACCTTGGAACAGGGACTGGGAGATAAGTTCACTCCCGATACCAAAGAGGCATGGACCACGGTTTATGGCCTTCTCGCCACGACCATGATTGACGCCACCAAAACCGCTTAACACGGGGTTTTTCGACGCTACAGGCAGCCATGGAAATCCAGATGGATCCCATGGCTGCTTTCGTTCCTGTTATGAAGAAAGAGAATTTCCCGACCCCAGATTTGTAGATAAATACGATAATATATTACATATATGTCTACGACCGTTCACATTACCAGCTAGCTTCCTGACTGCCCCCAATAAAAACAGGAATGTTATTCATCATATAACGTTGCATTAAGGATAGTTATAAACACTGAACCCCCACTAAACCCCACTCTATTCGCTTGGTATGGTGTGTGCTAAAGTGCCCTCACTATATTTAGGACCAATTCGGTATTTATATGAATCTACCTACCAACACCAATAATGGATGCTGCGGTGGTGGTTGCTCGGGAAACAAACCCAAGGCGGAAACGCTTCCCAAGCCACGCAAGCGATCCCCTGTCGAGAAACCGGACATTGTCGGCTTTCGCACGGAAGGCCGCGAATCGCAAACCCGTTTCCACTTCCATATGGATCTGTGCATCGGCTGCCACGCCTGCGAAGTCGCCTGCGCCGAGCAGAACAACCTGCCCGCCGACACCCAGTGGCGCCGGGTCGGCGAGGTGCAATCCGGAACCTTCCCCGACACCCAAAGCTTTTTTCTTTCCAGCGGTTGCAACCACTGCCTTGACGCCGCCTGCGCCAAGGGGTGCCCGGTCGACGCCTACGAGGTGAACGATAAAGGCATCGTGATCCACAAGGACGACGTCTGCATCGGTTGCGGCTACTGCACCTGGAATTGCCCCTACGGCGTTCCAACCCTGCAGGAAGATCGCCGCATCGTGACCAAATGCGACCTGTGCCACAACCGCTTGGCGGACGGACAAGATCCCGCCTGCGTGGCCGCCTGCCCCGCCGGCGCAATCACGGTCGAGACAGTGCCGATCGAACAGATCTATGAGGAATACATGGAATCGGGAATCGGCCCCGACATGCCGTCGCCAAACATCACCATTCCGTCCACCAAGATCACCCTGCCCAAAGGCATGGACGTGGAAGCCTTCACCAAGGTGGACCAGCCGTTCGTGAAACCCGAGCATCCGCATTCGCCGCTTATTGTAATGACGGTCCTGACCCAGCTCGGCTTCGGCGGTTTCTGCACGGTGTTCGTGGCGGACCTGATCCGCACCTTCTTCTTCGACACCGCAGCGCTCGGCAATGTGCTCGGCTGGCTGGCCCCCACCCTCATGGGCATTGTCGGTATGTCCCTGGCCGCATCGACCCTCCATCTGGGCCGGCCGATCTATGCCGGCCGCGCGCTCAAGGCCTGGAAGACATCCTGGCTGTCGCGCGAAGTGCTGGGCCTTTCCGCTTTCGCGGGCGCGGCCATGACCTATGCCGCGGTCCTGCTGGCAACGGAAGGATTCAAGCTGTTCGATGTCGGCCTCATCGGCGGCAATCTGGTTCGCTTGGCGATTGGTTCCGGCACCGTGGTCTGCGGCATTGCCGGCATCTACTGCAGCTCGATGCTCTACCGCGTCCCGGCCCGTCCGGCCTGGGACAGTCGGAAGACCACTATCGACTTCTTCGACGTCGCCGCGATGCTGGGACCCGTGGCTTTCATCGTCGCCGCCATGGTGGCCATTCTGATTGCCGGCCACCCGATCGGATTCCTGACGGGCGCCATGCAGGCCGCCGCACTGTTTGCCGCTCTGGCCTTCGTGTTCAAGCACACCAAGAATGCCTACATCATCAAGAAGTGGCTGGAGTCGGACACGCATGAGCTCAAGGCCAGCGCCGAAATGCGCATGAAAAACTTCTACCGCCTGCGCATGATCCGCAACACCATCGGCATCGCCGGAATGTTTGCGCTGATCCCCTTCATGGCCGAGACTTCGCTGCCCGCCGGCGGCAAGCTGGCCATGGCCATGCTGGCCCTGTTGCTGTTCATGGCCGTCAGCTTCATCAATCGCTACATCTTCTTCGTCACCGTGGTGCCGCGCAACATTCCCGGCAACTACCTCGTCGCTTCCAAGAGCGAGGCGCATTAAACTGGATTTTTCCATGATCAAGAAAATCAAACATCTCATCGGACTCGACATCAAGGAAGAGGAATACGCTTACGGCCATGATCCGGAGCACGGCTACCTCTCCAAGAGCAAGATTCCCGACC
>JBNKOQ010000010.1:0-20888 GCA_050294735.1 Roseibium sp.
GATCGATCAGGGCTCCGACGACACCACCAACGCGGTCGCGATCCGGGGCTTCTTTGAAAAAACCGCGAATGTCGCGACGACCACGCGAACCGAAGATGCGAGCATCATCCAGACACGCCACAGGATTCCCGAAGCGAGTCTGACCGCAGACCAGATCCTCGTGTTTCAGGTTCCCATTCCCGAGCCGCTCCGGTTCCTGGAGCCGCGGGAAACCGAAACCCGCAAGATGCATGCGTTGGAAGAATACGGCCTCATGCATGTGAAGCTTTATGAGGACATCGCAAAAAATGGCCATATCGCCACCACCTATGCCTATCCGGTGGAGGTCAATGGCCGCTACGTGATGGACCCCTCGCCGACGCCGAAGTTCGACAACCCAAAGATCGACAACATGGCAGCGCTGCAGCTTTATGGTGCGGGCCGGGAAAAGCGCATTTACGCCGTTCCACCCTACACCAAGGTGAAGAGCCTCGATTTCGACGATCACCCCTTCGAGATCCAGACTTTCGACAAGCCCTGCGGCCTATGCGGCGGTGAAGGTGTCTATCTTGACGAAGTCATTCTCGATGACAAGGGCGGGCGGATGTTCGTGTGCTCCGACAGCGATTACTGCGAAGACCGGCGTGCCAGGGGGTATTTGGGGCCCATGGCAGCCGACCCGGCGGCAGGTGTCCTGTCCGGCGACAAACCGGAGGCGGCCCAATGAGCTATCAATCCAACGAAGAACCACTTTTGCAGGTTCACGGTGTCACCCGGTATTACGGCGACCGCATCGGCTGCAATGACGTTGATTTTCAGCTCTGGCCGGGCGAGGTGCTGGCCATTGTCGGGGAGAGCGGATCGGGCAAGACTACATTGCTTAATTGCCTGTCGACCCGTCTTGCGCCATCGGCCGGGGCCATTGAATACCGTATGCGCGATGGCTCCATGCGCAACCTCTATCAGTTGAGCGAGGCTGAACGCCGTCTTCTGATGCGCACCGACTGGGGCTTTGTTCATCAAAATGCCGCCGATGGCCTGCGCATGAATGTTTCGGCGGGAGCCAATGTCGGCGAACGTTTGATGGCTGTCGGTGAGCGTCACTATGGCAATATCCGTGAGACTGCAACGGATTGGCTGGGCCGGGTGGAAATCACCTCCGACCGGATCGACGATGATCCGCGCGCCTTCTCCGGCGGTATGCGCCAGCGGCTGCAGATCGCCCGCAATCTGGTGACCCATCCGCGTCTTGTCTTCATGGATGAGCCGACCGGCGGGCTCGACGTCTCGGTGCAGGCCCGGCTGCTGGACATGCTGCGGCGGCTGGTGAGCGAACTCGGTCTGTCGGTCATCATCGTCACCCACGATCTTGCTGTCGCAAGGCTCCTGTCCCACCGGATCATGGTGATGCGGCAGGGAAAGGTCATTGAGACCGGCCTGACCGATCAGGTTCTTGACGATCCGCGCGAGCCTTACACCCAGCTTCTCGTTTCCTCCATTCTTCAGGTCTGAGGTCTGTTATGCCCGTACGCCTTTATCTCAATTCCGTCGGCAAGACCTTCACCATGCACTTGCAGGGCGGCACGTTGATCCCGGTGGTCTCGAATGTCGATTTTGCCGTTGAGGCGGGAGAATGTGTCGTTCTCGGTGGACCGTCCGGTGCCGGGAAGAGCTCGATCCTTAAAATGATCTACGGCAATTACCGTTGCGACGAGGGTCAGATCCTGATCACGCGCGGCGATGAGATCACCAATATCGCCGATGCGGCTCCACGCCAGATTCTGGGCCTTCGAAAAGATACCATCGGTTATGTCAGTCAGTTTCTGCGCGTCATTCCGCGTGTTTCCGCGGTCGAGGTGGTCGCCGAACCCTTGATCGCGCAGGGAACCGCCGAAGAGGCTGCCATGGCCAAGGCACGCGAGTTGCTGGCCCGCTTGAACGTGCCGGAACGGCTGTGGGGTTTGCCTCCCGCGACGTTTTCCGGGGGCGAGCAGCAGCGGGTGAATATCGCGCGGGGATTCATTGCGCATTATCCGATCCTCCTTCTCGATGAACCGACAGCTTCGCTCGATGCGGCGAACCGTGCGGTCGTCGTGGAGCTGGTCGACGAAAAGAAAGCGGACGGGGTTGCGATGCTCGGCATTTTGCATGACCAGGATGTGCGCGAGCGCATCGCGGACCGCATCATTGACGTGACCGGCTTCAAGGTTGCGGCTTGAGGCTGAAATGACAGATCCGCACAAACCGAAAATCTCCGAAACGGTCATCCATCCCTCGGTGCGCCTGCGGGAGGCGGAGATCGGCCGGCATTGCGAAATCCTGCAGAGCTCCCGGCTCGAATACGCCAGTCTCGGCGATTACAGCTACCTTGGTGAGAATTGCGAAATTGCGGATGCATCCATTGGCCGGTTCACTGCGATTGCCAATTGCGTCCGCATTGGCCCGCCGAACCATCCGATGGACCGTCCGTCGCAGCACCGGTTCACCTATTGTCCCGAATATTACGATGGCGGAGCGGTGCGGGACCGGGCTTTCTTTGAAAGCCGGCGCGGGGCGCGGGTGACCGTGGGCAACGATGTCTGGATCGGGCATGGCGCTCTGCTTTTGCCGGAGATTACGGTGGGCGACGGGGCGGTGATCGCGGCGGGTGCTGTGGTGAGCCGGGATGTTCCGCCATACAGCATCGTTGGCGGCGTTCCAGCCCGGCGGATTCGCGACCGCTTTCCGCCGCATGTTGTAGAGAGCTTGAGCCGGATCGAGTGGTGGCTCTGGCCGGATGACGCGATTTTCAACAAGCTGGCCGGTTTCCAGACGAATGATATTGAGGCATTCTGCCGGGAGCACGACCCCGCCTTTGTCTCCGGTGGCAACAGTCATCGAACCGACATGCTCACACCTTAAGCGCTAGTCCAGCTGATACTGTCAAAAGAGACGCCCGGCCCATGAGATATGCCATCTACTTCGCGACCCCTGCCGACGATGCCCTGATGCGGCTTGGCAACCAGTGGCTCGGCAGGAATCCCTTTGATGGTGCGCCGCTGGAGCAGCCTGACGTCGACGGCCTTTCGAAGGACCGGTTTTCAGAGCTGACCACAGATCCGCGCCGCTATGGCTTTCATGGCACTTTGAAAGCTCCCTTCTCCCTGAAGGGCGGGGTCGCGGAAACCGATCTGGTGTCCGCCTGTGACAGCTTTGCGGGAGAGCTGGCGCCATTCACAGTCAACAGTCTGGCGGTCAACAGGCTCGGGCGTTTTCTGGCGCTGACACCCTCGGGCCCGGAGCCGGAGCTGACCGCATTTGCTGCCTCGTGTGTCCGTCATTTCGAATCCTTTCGCGCGCCGCTGTCCGATGCGGATCTGGCCCGGCGCCGGAACAGCAGCCTGACACCGGCGCAGGATCAGAACCTCGTGACATGGGGCTATCCCTATATTTTCGATGACTTCCGCTTTCACATGACCTTGAGCAACAAGCTGGAGAATGAAACGGAAGCCGAGACACTCGAAACGGCGGCCCGAGGCTATTTTGGGCCGGTGACCGGCCGGCCCCACACGGTCTCCAGTTTCGGTCTCTATTTGGAGCCTGAACGCGGAGCCCCGTTTCAGGTCCACACGATTTTCCAGCTGACCGGTGCCCAGGTACCGGAAGATGTTCTTTCCAGTCTCTGAGGATCCCATGAGCGCTCACCCTACTGCTTTTAAGAATGCCCGTATGGTCCTGCCTGACGAAGTTCTCGGCGGATCACTGTCAGTGCAGAATGGCAAGATCGCCGATGTTGCGGAGACAGACGCCAGCATTGGTCATGATTGCGAGGGCGATTTTCTTCTCCCAGGTCTGATCGAACTGCATACAGATCACCTGGAAGGGCATTATGCCCCGCGTCCGAAAGTCCGCTGGAACCCGGTATCGGCTGTTCAGGCCCATGATGCCCAGATCGCCTGTGCGGGGATCACGACCGTGTTCGACGCGCTTCGGGTCGGCATGGATGAGGACGCGGACCTGCGCGCCAATGACATGCGCAAGCTGGCGGACGCCATCGAAACAGGGCAAGCAGAAGAGCGTCTGCGCGCCGATCACTTCATCCATTTGCGCTGTGAGGTCTCTGCCCCGGACGTGATGGAGGCTTATTCCGTCTTTGACGGGGACAAGAAGATCCGTCTGATCTCACTGATGGATCACACCCCCGGCCAGCGTCAATTCGTGTCGCTGGACGCTTACAAGATCTACTACCAGGGCAAAAAGGGCTTCTCCGACGAGCAAATGGAGGTTTTTATCAAGGCCCGTCAGGAGCGTGCTGGAGACATTGCCCCCGATAACCGCAAGAAGATCTCGGCGGACGCGCGTGAGCGCGGCATTGTGATCGCCAGCCATGATGATGCATCGCTGGACCATGTCAGCGAAGCCATAGATCTTGGAACACGGATTGCGGAGTTCCCGACAACTGTGGAGGCTGCCCGTGCATCTCATGAGGCCAATATGGCTGTCCTGATGGGCGCTCCCAATGTTGTGCGGGGCGGATCTCACTCGGGAAATGTTTCTGCGCGGGAGCTGGCCGAAGCGGGGTGTCTGGACGTGCTGTCGTCGGACTATGTGCCGGTTTCCCTTATTCAGGCGGCGTTCCAGCTTGCAGAAGAGGTTGAGACAATCGATTTGCCGCGTGCGGTGGCGATGGTGACGTCAACACCGGCCAACACGGTCGGTCTGACAGATCGCGGCGCGCTGGAAACTGGCCGCCGGGCCGACCTCATCCAGGTGCGTCTGGTCGGCAGCATTCCGATTGTCCGGGGTGTCTGGCGTGAGGGCCGCCGCGTTGCCTGAGGGTATGGAGTGCACTGCCGGCAGCAAACTGGGCCCCGGACGGCTGGTTCTCGTTGTGGGGCCGAGTGGTGCGGGCAAGGATACATTGCTGGATGCTTTGCGTGCCAGGCTCCGTGACCGAAAGGATGTTCACTTCGCCCGCCGGGCCATTACACGCGCTTCGGACAAGGCAGCGGAAGACCACGACACGATCAGCCGCGACGCGTTTGACGCCATGGTTTCGGCAGGTGATGTTGCCCTGGCCTGGTCTGCGCATGATCTCGGTTACATCATCCCTGCCTCATGTGATGAGATCATCCATGATGGCGGAATGGTTATTGCCAATGGCTCCCGGCGGGCGGTGCCGGATGCTCTGGCGAAATACGAGAACGTGTCGGTCTTGCTGATTACCGCTCCTGTGGAGGTTCTGGCCGAGCGCCTGGCCAGCCGGGGCCGTGAAACCCAGGCGGAAATCAAAAAACGCCTGCAACAGGCTGATCTGGAAGTCTCGGGTGTCGACGGCGTTGTGCGGATAGAAAATACCGGCACCATTGAGGACAGCGTCTTACTGATCCTGAGTCAGTTGGGTTTGCAGCCGTAAGCTATCGGGGGCGATCTCGGGGGCGGGGTTAGGTCTGCCCGTTTCCAGGCCAGGCGTAGACAGACAGTTCAAGCCGGCTGTTGGCACTTCTGTAGGACGATGTGGTGGCCAATTTCCCGCCAAGAGCCTGATAAAACTCCCGTGCGGGCTGATTGGCGCTCAGGACCTGCACGGCGAGGCCGTTGAGTGGGGTTTCGGCGAGTTCGGAGCGGATCGTCTGAAACAGTCTGCGGCCGAAACCGAGCCCCTGATATTTCGGCTTGAGGTAGAGTTCGTAGATTTCTCCCTCATAGGGCAGGGAGGCGATCCGGCATGTGCCGAAGGTGGCATAACCCGCTGTTTCGCCAGCAACGCAGATAACCTTGATGCGGACCCCCTTGGACATGGCCCTTCGCCACCAGTCTGGCGGGCGGCGGGCAATCAGCCGGTCGAGTTCAACGCCATTCAAAAGGCCGCGGTAGGCCCCAAGCCAGGCCGCACTGTGAATGGCTGCCAAGGCATCGCAATCGCTTGGTTCCGCGAGACGCATGTCGACAAGGTCGGTTGTCATGAGACAACGATATCTCAGGATGGCGCGCTGTAGAAGCAAAAGCGTTCGTTGTTTTGGAAGCTGTGCGGAAAGCCGGATATGAAAAGGGCCGGCTTGTGGCCAGCCCTTCAGTTGCCCTGATGTTTTGTACGCGAATACTAGATCCGATCAACTCTGACCCCGGGGGGCTGGGGGGCTAATGCGTTCCGAAGCCGAGTGCTCAAGATCCATCAGGGTATGAGTATAATATGGGGGGTCAAAATGGCTAGCCAAGGGCTGGAATAAGGCAAAAAAGTGATTTTTTATTCGTTGGCGTATGCGTAAATCCGGCCCGTTTTGGCGCGGACTTGCCAAAACAGCTCCGACTTGCGCATCATGACAAATCGACGACACGGTCGGGCGGGAGAGCAAGCGTGTTTTCCGGTCCTCGCGAAAGGTTTCACAGGACCGGATCAGGAGGCGGAATGAGCGAGACTGAAGACAACGCGTCCAAGCGCGGATCCCGGAAAGTTTCCCATATGGCTCCGGGGGCCGCGCAAGCTTCACAGGCGGCGGTGCCTGTTATCTCATTCAACAGGCGTGAACTCGACATTATCCTCAGACTGTATGGCCGGATGGTCGCTGAGGGGGAGTGGCGCGACTATGCAATCGATCTGCTCAAGGACCGGGCGGTCTTCTCGGTTTTCCGCCGGAGCTCCGAAATGCCGCTTTTCCGGATCGAGAAAGATCCGAAGCTGGCACGCCGGCAGGGTGCCTATTCGGTGGTTGCGACCGGCGGCACGATCCTGAAACGCGGTCAGGACCTGGGACAGGTGCTCAAGGTTCTGGAGAAGAAGAAACACTTGCGTCTCGTGGACGCGTGAAGCGGTCAATGCCGATTTCCCAAAGCCGGCGGCCAGTATATTCCGACTAGGTTCACATGAAAAAGCCCGGCGCTCTGGCCGGGCTTTTATTTATTCCTGCTGTCTTCTGGCGATTATTTACGGTCGCCGAAGAGCTGCAGCAGCATGATGAACAGGTTGATAAAGTCGAGGTAGAGACGCAGCGCGCCCATGACCGACTTCTTCGTTGCAACTTCGTGGCTATCGCCTTCGAAGTACATTTCCTTGATCTGCTGTGTGTCGTAGGCGGTCAGGCCGGCAAACACCAGAACACCGATTACGGAGATCGCGAACTGCAGGGCCGAAGAGGCCAGGAACAGATTGACCAGAGACGCGATCACGATGCCGATCAGGCCCATGAACAGGAACGAACCCCATGCCGACAGGTCCTTCTTTGTGGTGTAGCCGAAGAGGCTCAGGGCACCGAAGGAGGCGGAGGTGATGAAGAACACCCGGGTGATCGAACCGCCGGTGTAAACCAGGAAGATCGACGAAAGCGACAGGCCCATGATTGCCGCATAGACCATGAAAGTCGTGCGGGCGGCGGATGCGCTCATGGACTGGATTTTGAACGACAGGAACATGACGGCACCAAGCGGTGCCAGCATGACCACCCACTTCAGCGGGCTGCCGTAAAGCGCTACGCCGAGAGAGGTCAGCATGGTGCCGTTGCCCATCTGGGCTGCGGCCATGTTCGGGTCTGTGGTGGTCGCAAGGAAGATCGTGCCGAGGGCAAACAATCCGGTCAAAGCGAGACCAAAGGTCATGTAGTTGTAAACGCCCAGCATATAGGCGCGCAGGCCTTGATCGATGGACGCATCGGCGTGACTGCCGGCCACCGAATAAGTCGCCTGGGAATTTCGGTCAAAGGTCGACATTCGTAACTTTCCCCTTTTTGAAAGGTTGCCGAAATCGCATTTCGGTAACTCTACTTACATCGAATATGGGCATGTCGGGTTAACAGAACAAGACGCGGTTTCTGAAAAATGCGTAATGTTCCGCCGAATAAAAACAGCCGCCGCGGTTATTTCATCGCCTTCAGGCGGGATGCGATCTGCCGGTCGCATGTTCCGGACGGTTCGCGAACGATTTCCTCGGCCTTGAAGTCCAGAACTTCCCGTTTCGGATCGCGCATCAATTCCGGCGTGACGCCGTCCTTGAACCACTGAAGCACCGCGTAATCACCACCCGCGTCCGTCAGGAAAGCCAAAGGCTTGCCGTCTTGCATGATGCCCAGGCGGCCGACACGAACCGGCTCAACAGAGACTTTTGTGGTCTTGCCGTCGATGGTCATAGCGGATTTGGACAAGCGCAGCTTTTTGAAAGGGGATGCGGTTGTTCCGAGCCATGTGCCGAACAGGCGCTCGCCCTTGTTTTCGACTGACAGGCAGGAATTCTTGAAATTGGGGATCGACAGGCGCACAGCCGAGACTTCGACGGGGTCCTTGCCCTTTTCCGCAAGCGTGTATTTCATCTCGTTGTCGCCGGTGCGGTACACCCGGATGCCGACCGGTGTATAGTTTGAATCGCCCATCGTCCGGGTGAAGAAATCGAACTGGTTGGCGTCATTGGTTCCGGCCTTGCGGTAGAGCCAGCGCTTCGGAAGCCCGTTTTCAAAGACCAGCCAGTCGCTGACGACCAGTCCGCGTGACCCTTCCGGCGTATTCAGCTGCCAGACGCCAGTGTGAAACGGAGATTCTGCGACGGCCTGACCGGCAAATGCCGAAGCTGCGATCAGAACGGCTGCCGTGATTGCTTTTCTAGTATGTTTCCGAAGCATTGCGGTTACTTTTCCCACCCAGTTTTCAGATTTGTACCCCGCCAGCCTAATGCAACTCTCCGGTTATTGAAATCACCCTGCACTTGTGAATTTCCATCTGGCCATGCGTGGGACGTCAGGATACGGGCCTTCCGCCAGATTATTGGCCTGCAAGCCTTATTCGGGACCGCTTACAGGTTCCGCAGCACCGGAGCGGGTTTTTCTCCAAGAACTTTCCAGGTGCCAATCAAACCGAAGCCAACGGTGAGCACAAGCGCGATGAGGGCGGCGGTGATCGCGGTGAAAGGCAGCATGACAAAACTGCCGTTCATGACCTGTGTGACCACGAACCAGGCGGCCAATCCCCCGGCGACAAGCGCAAAGACAGCCGTTGTCAGGCCGAGGATGGCATACTCAAGGGCATAGGCAAGGATGAGACGTGACCGTGTCGCTCCGATTGTCTTGAGAATGACCGCATCGTAGATCCGGCTTCTGTGACCGGCAGCCAGGGCACCGGCAAGAACCAGAATGCTTGCGATCAAGGTGATGGAGGATGCCCCCCGGATCGCCCATGCCAGCTGGGCCACAAGATCGTTTACCTGGGAAATTGCGTCCTTGACGCGGATGGCAGTGACCGTTGGGAACGCGCCTGAGACCTCTCGCAGCAGATCGAGTTCCGTGGTTTGCGAAACATCCTTGTCCCAGCCGAGCGTCATCAGATAGGCGTGCGGGGCGCCTGCAAAGGTATTGGGCGAGAACACCATCACAAAGTTGATGGCAAGGGAACGCCACTCGACCTTGCGGGTATTTGCGATTTGGGCGGTGATTTCACGCCCGAGAACGTTGACGGTGATCTTGTCTCCGATGGAGAGCCCAAGTTCACGCGCGGCCTCGTCTTCGAAAGAGACAAGCGGTATGCCGGAGTAGTCAGCGGGCCACCACGCGCCGGACGTCAGCTCGGAGTTTTCCGGCAGGGTTTCTTCATAGGTAATGCCCCGGTCGCCGCGCAGGATCCAGGCGACATTCGGCGGAGCCTCGATTTCACTTGTCGGAACGCCCTTCAGGGACACAAGCCGTCCGCGCAGCATTGGGACAACCTGCAGGTTTGCGTCTTGGGTTTCGGCTTTCAACAGATTGGCGAAGGCATCACGTTCGTGGCTTTGGATGTCGATGAAGAAGAAGCTCGGAGCCTGCTGGGCAATCGTGGCGGTCAATTCCCGCCGCAGGTTTCCGTCGATCAGGGCGAGGGCAACCAGCAGGGAAAGGCCCAGTCCCAGCGACAGCACCACGGAGGGGGTCAGCGCGCCGGGCCGGTGAATGTTTGAAATGGCCAGCCGGAGCTCCGCCGACTTCACCGCGGGCATGCGTTTGGCAACGGCCATAATGACCCGGGCAACCAGCACCAAAAGCATAAAAGCTGCCGCCGATGCTCCGATGTAGATCACGGCGATACGTTTTTCATAGGCAAGCAGGATCGCGATGCCGGCCAGCGCCAGCACTGTTATCCCCGTCGCGGCGAGATAGCGCTTGCGCGGCAGTTGCCGGGCGCCGCCGGAGATGATGTCCCGGAACAGCGCTGTCGGCGGAACGTCGTGGGCCCGGCCGAGCGGCCAAAGCGCGAAGGCAAGCGCCGTCAGAAAACCATAGAGCAGCCCGAGACCCAGTTCTGTTGGGTAGATGGCGGCGGCCAGATCGATGGGCAGCAGGCCGGACAGGGCAGCAGCGGCGGCGAACGGCAGAATGGCGCCGATAACCAAGCCGATCGCCATGCCGATGGCCGCCAGGCAGAGCATTTGGATCAGGTAGATCTGAAAGACGAATCCGCCCGTGGCGCCCAGGCATTTGAAGCTGGCAATAACGTCCCGCTTGGTTTCCAGATACGCCCGGATCGCATTGGCGACCCCAACGCCGCCGACCACCAGGGCGGTCAGCCCGACGAGTGTGAGGAATTGCGCGAAGCGGTCGATATTGCGCTGAAGGCCGGGGGCGGCGTTGGCGCGGGATCTGATCCTCCAGCCGGCCTGCGGAAAAGTCTCCTCGGCGCGGGCGATGACCTGCTGCAAGGCTTCGTCAGAGTTTGCTCCGTCCAGTTTGACCCTGTAGCGCCAGCGCACCAGACTGCCAGGCTGAATCAGGCCGGTGTCAGGAATGGCCGCTTCCGAGATCATCAGGCGGGGGCCGAACTCCATACCGCTGGCCAATTTGTCCGGTTCCACCGCAATGGTGTCGCTAATGCGAACCGTGGCTTTGCCAAGCGATATCGTGTCCCCGGGTTTGAGGCCAAGGCGGGCCAGCAGGGACATGTCGGCGACGGCGCCCCAGATGCCGTCTTGCCGGGAAAGGGCGTCTTCGAGGGGCATTCCGTCTTCAAGGTCCATCGTGCCGTAGAGCGGATAGGCTTGATCGACGGCCTTCAATTCGACCAGTGCCTGATCGCTGCCGTCCTGCAGCCGTGCCATGGCCCGCATGGTGGCCACTTCCGAAACCGCGCCAAGACCATCAAGCCACGCACGTTCGTCGTGCGTAGCCTGGCGATGGACAATGGCGAAGGAGAGGTCGCCGCCGAGGATGGATTGCCCTTCAGCGGAAATGCCTTCGGTCAAAGCTCTGGAAACGGATGTCACGCCTGCGATTGCGGCAACGCCGAGGGCAATACAGGCGATGAATATGTAGAAGCCTTTCAAGCCGCCCCGCAGCTCCCTGAGCGCAAACCGGGCCGCAAGCGAGAGGCCGGCTGGCGCCTTTGCGACAAAGCCGCTCATAGTGCAGCCTCTTCGGCGGGGCGGCTGTTTGCGGGCTCTTCTTCTATCTCTCCGGAGCGGACCCTTATCATGCGGTCGCACCGGCGTGCCAGCGCCGGGTCGTGGGTCACCAGGACCAAGGTCATGGCGCGCTCCCTCTGGGCGCTGAACATCAGATCGACGATTTGTGTGCCGGTGTTGTCGTCCAGGTTGCCGGTCGGTTCATCGGCAATGAGGATTTTCGGTTCAACGACGAGGGCGCGGGCAACGGCGACACGTTGCTGCTCACCGCCGGACATTTGCGCCGGATAATGATGCAGGCGATGGCCAAGGCCGACCGACTCAAGTTCGTGCCGGGCCTTGTCGAATGCATTCCTGTCTCCGGACAGCTCCAGCGGAACGGCAACATTTTCAAGAGCGGTCATGTTCGGAATGAGGTGGAAGGACTGGAAAATGATCCCGACATTGGATCCGCGGAACCGGGCCAGGTCGTCTTCCGACAGGGGTGACAAGTCGGATCCCGCCACCTGGACAGAACCACTGTCCGAGCGCTCCAGCCCGGCCATGACCATCAGCAGCGTCGACTTTCCTGATCCGGAAGGGCCGACCAGACCAACGGCTGTTCCATGCTCTATCTCCAGGTCGATACCCTTGAGAATATGAACCCGGCCTGCTCCTTCCCCGAGACTGAGATGAACCTCTTTGAGGGAAATCGCTGGTGTGCTCGACATGATAGCCCCTGTTTTATCCGGCGGAAGGGGCTTTGTTGCCATGAACCTTCCGATGCGCGTTTCACTCAAAGTCTCAATACACCGGCCGGTCAAGAGCCGGTCCGCCTTGCCATTCGATACGTCTGCGACCATATGGTGCGGAAACGGAGAGTGATCCAGACCCGCCATGCGCTCAAATTTGTATCAGCTTGTAATATCCTTGTTTCTGGTCTTTGGCGCCGCCGGCTCCGGGTATGCCGCAGAGCCGTTGAAACTGGTCGTGCTCGGGGACAGTTTGTCAGCGGGGTATCTGCTTCCTCCGGATCAGTCCTTTCCAAGTCAGCTTCAGGCGGCTTTGACAGGGCGGGGGCATCAGGTGGAGGTGATCAATGCAGGCGTGTCCGGGGATACCTCGACAGGAGGATTGGCCCGGCTGGACTGGTCCGTCGGTCCGGATGTGGATGCGGTGATTGTCGAACTCGGAGCCAATGACATGCTGCGTGGCATCGCGCCGGATCTGACGCGGCAAAACCTGGGTGAAATCACCTCCAGCCTGAAGGCGCGCGGTGTTGCCGTCCTGATCGCGGGCATGATGGCGCAGCGCAATCTCGGCGAGGAGTATGCGGCGCAATTCGATCCCATCTATGGGGATGTGGCGTCTGAGCACAACGCCCTCTTCTACCCGTTTTTTCTGGATGGGGTCGCCCTGAACCCGGAGCTCAATCTTGCGGATGGGATGCATCCCACGGGCGAGGGTGTTTCCGTCATCGTTCGGAATATGATACCGAAGGTGGAAGAACTTCTGCAACGGGCCGGTTCCTCCTGAAACCGCCCGAAATCAATTGAAAATTACGATTTAAGGAAACTGTGATGGATTATCGCCGTCTTGGACGGACTGACTTGAATGTCAGCACCATGTGCCTTGGAACCATGACGTTTGGTGAGCAAAACAGCGAAGCAGAGGGCCATGCGCAGATGGACCTCGCCGTTGAAAACGGGGTGAATTTCTTCGATGCCGCGGAACTTTACCCAATTCCGCCGAACCGGGAAACGCAGGGACGCACCGAACGTATCATTGGCTCCTGGTTCAAGGCGCGCGGCAATCGCGACAAGATCGTGATGGCGACCAAGGTGGTTGGGCGCACGGATATGGACTGGTTCCGGGAAAACGGCGCACAGGCAAGTTTGACTCGCAAGGACATAGAATTTGCAGTCGACCGGAGCTTGAAGAACCTTCAGACCGATTACATCGACCTTTATCAGATTCACTGGCCCGACCGGAATGTGTCCGGGTTCGGCTCCAACCCGACCCAATGGGTGGATGCGGATCCGGCGAGCGACGAGAATTCGATAGAAAGCACCCTTGAGGTTATGGGCGACCTGGTGAAAGCCGGGAAAATCCGGCATCTGGGGCTGTCCAACGAAAGCGCATGGGGCACCATGAGCTATCTGAAGGCTTCAGATATGAAGGGGCTGCCCCGTGTCGCCTCTATCCAGAACGCCTATTCATTGGTCAACCGCACGTTTGAGACGAATCTTGCCGAAGTGGCCTTGCGCGAAGATGTCGGGCTTCTGGCTTATTCCGCTCTTGCCCAAGGGTATTTGACAGGCAAGTACCGCGATGGTGCCTTGCCGCACGGGGCTCGCAAAACGCTGTTTCAGCGGTTGCAGAGGTATGAAAAGCCGGGTGCTGCAGAAACGGTAAACGCCTATGTGGATCTGGCAAAGGACAGCGGTCTCGATCCATCGCAGATGGCTCTCGCCTTCGCCCATTCCCGCAGCTTCATGACATCGGTCATCCTCGGTGCGACAAAGCTGGAGCAGCTCAAAACGGATCTCGATGCGGCGCAGCTGAAGTTGTCTGACGATGTTCTCGCCAGGATCAATGAACTCCACCAGCTTCATGGCAATCCCTGCCCTTGAGGCGACGACTGCTTTTAATGAAAATACCGCCGCGGCTCAGGCTTCCTGGGCCGCGGTTTTTTAATGTGACAAAGAATCATTTTGCCGGCATTGCATTGTAGAATGCGGCCAATTTGCGCTTTTCTGAAAGTTTTATTTTTAAAAAAGCAGCGGAATATCAGTGTTTTGAGAATTTTCTTGCACTGATGAGAAAGTTGATTCCTCATGAAGGGGTCGTAACCAGCGGAGGGGCAGCCCATGCCGCGATTGTTCACAGGCCTTGAGATTCCGGCGCAAACCGGTCTCATGCTTTCGATGCTCCGGGGAGGCCTTCGGGGCGCCCGCTGGATCGATCCTGAAAACTACCATCTCACCTTGCGTTTCATCGGTGACATCGACGACCGGACGGCGGACGAAGTCGCGGATGCGCTCGACCGGATCAGAAGGCGGCCTATCGAAATACGGTTGAGCGGCCTTGGTTCGTTTGGCAACGGCAAACCGCATGCGGTCTGGGCCCGTGTCGAGCCGTCGCCTGAACTCGCCGACCTGCAGGCGGAGCAGGAGCGGATTCTTCAGCGGATCGGCCTGCCTTGCGAGCGGCGGAAATATACGCCTCACGTGACCATAGCCCGGTGCCGGACCTCGTCCAACGAAGATGTCGCCAGATGGCTTGCCGAGCGGGGCGATTTCCAGGCCCCGCCTTTTGTTGCCGCCCGCTTCGTCCTGTTTTCAGCCAAAGCCAGTGTTGGCGGAGGACCTTATCTGGTCGAGGAGGCCTATCCGCTGGCCTCGGATGACGGGGAGTGGTTTGAAAGCGAAGAACCGGACGAGGCCTTATTGAGGGTCTGAGACTTTCAGATCTTCAGAAGGTGCCGGTAGACCGATAGCGTCTTTGCGCACATGGTCTCAACGGAAAAACTGCCGGAGACATGAGCTGCGGCCCGTTCGATCAAGGCCTGCCTTTCAGCGCTGGGCATCGTGAGCGCGTGGCGGAGGGCCTTTGCCAAGGCCACTGCATCTCCCGGCGGCACGCGCCAGCCCGTACGCGTGTCTTCACTTGCTTCGGGCGGGGCCAGGACGGTTTCGGGCACCGCGCCGAGATCGGAGACGATCACTGGTACATGAGCCGCCTGGGCCTCGACAGCGGCACGGCCGAAGGCCTCCGGTTCGATGGAGGCGACGACGGAGACATCGGCCAGCGACAGGGCGGCGGGAACATCGGCGCAATGCCCGACCAGAAGAATCCGCTCGCTCAAGCCGTGTCCGGCAATGCGGGCTTTCAGATCGGCGAGATAGCTTTCGCGTCCCTGAGCATCGCCTGCAAGAACGACTATTGTTTCTGTGTCCCCAGCCGCCGCCAGCTCGGCCATTGCATCGATCAGAACGCGCTGCCCTTTCCAGGCTGTCACACGTGCCAGATTGAGAACAACGGGCTGTCCATCCGAAAGGCCCCAGGCTGCTTGAAGCGCCTGCCGTCTTTCCGGCGTCACGGCATCCGGTTTGAGTGCTGTCAGATCCGAACCCCGGTGGATGATGGTGATCTTGTCCGTTGCTGCGGGATATCTCTCGCGGATCAACCCGGCTGTATAGCCTGAGTTTGCAATGACGCTGTCACCCCGGGCCATGACCGAATTGTAAAATGCCTTGAAGGCGTTCTGCTGCTTGTAAATGCCGTGATAGGTGGTGACGAAAGGGATTTTCTCGCGCCGTGCAGCCCACAGGCACGACCAGGCAGGTGCCCGGCTGCGGGCATGGATCAGATCGACGTGATTGTCCTGGATGATTTTCTGCAGCCGTGAGGCGTTGCGCCAGAGCGTCAGCGGGTTTTTCGATTTGACTGGCAGCGCGATGTGGCGGGCTCCAGCCTTTTCAAGTTCGCTGACAAGACGCCCGCCTTCGCTGACAACAAGAGCGGTCCAGCCCGCTTCGGTGATGGCCTGTGCAACGTCAACGGTTGTGCGTTCGGCGCCACCTGTTTCCAGGTCGGGGATGACCTGCAGGATGACGGGCTTTCGATCTTGAACGGCCACTGATTGCTCCGGCGTTGACGCTTCTCTTTGCCTCCCGTCTGTGCCAAAGGAAAGGGCGCATCAGACAGGAACCAGCCAGAGCCATAGTATGAGCCACGACGATCCGCAATTCATCCCGGTAGGAAAAAGCACGGCTAGGCGGCAAATCGCGGTGCGCCATGCTGAAGGGAAGGGGCCGGGGCTGTTCTGGCTGTCCGGTTTCAAGTCGGACATGAGCGGCACGAAAGCGGAAGCCCTGGCCAGGTTCGCCGAACAGCAGGGGCGCTCTTGCACCCGCTTCGACTACTCCGGGCATGGCTCGTCCTCCGGCGCGTTTGAGGACGCTTGTGTTTCCGACTGGCTGGAAGAGGCGCTCGCGGTGTTCGACCGGTATTGCCAGGGGCCGACGGTTGTCGTCGGATCGTCCATGGGGGGCTGGATTGCCCTGCTGCTGACACTCGCCCGGCGGGAGACCGCGCTGGTGAAGGGTCTGGCGCTGATCGCCCCGGCAACCGATTTCACCGAAGAGCTGATGTGGAAACAGCGGTTCACCGATGAGATCCGCGAAGCGATCCTCAAGAATGGCCGTTGGGAGCAGCCTTCAGCCTATTCCGGCGATCCCTATGTGATTACCCGCAAGCTGATTGTGGATGGGCGGAACCATCTTCTTCTGGACAAGCCGCTTGTGACCGGCTGTCCGGTGACCATTCTGCAGGGCGCGATGGATCCGGATGTGCCATGGCAACATGCCCAGCGTCTTGCTCACGCCCTGCCCGACGACGATGTCACCTTCTCCCTGATACCGGATGGGGATCATCGCCTGTCCCGTTCTGAAGACATTGAATTGATGCTGCGGTCTGTCGCTGCTTTGCTGAGCTGAATACGCATCGCTGGCGAAGGATGTGATTTTATCTGCTCAAGGCTTGTGCTGAGACGAGAGCAGGTTCCATGCGGTCATGGCCCCAGAACAGCTCCCCGTCCGCTGTGACGAAACTGGGAGCTCCGAAAATGCCCAATGCTTCGGCCTCCGACACTTCAGCGCGCAAGCTCTCCTTTACATCCGTGGTTTCGGCGCTGGCCAGAACGGCTTTGGCGTCGGCGCCTGCTTCCATGAGCAAGCCGGCCATCAACCCGGGCTCCGATATATCAAGACCTTCGCCAAATTCGGCGTGAAAGACCGAGCGGACGAAGGCCCCGATCCAGGGTTCGTCCCGGCTGCAGTGGGCGATGCGGGTTGCCAGCAGACTGTTCTGGGGGAACGGAACGGGCTGTACCAGCGGCAATCCGAGGCTTTCGCATTGGCGTTCCATGTCGCGCCACATGTAGCGGCCTTTGGCAGGCATCAGGTTGAAAGGAGAGGTCTCCCACCCCTGCTTGCGGAAGATTGGCCCTAGCAGGAACGGATGCCAGACGATTTGAACTGAATGATCGCTGGCGGCTGTTTCAAGCGTCATGGCCGAGAGATAGCTGTAGGTCGATGCGAATTCGAACCAGAAATGCAGGACCGGTTTCATGTCAGATGGCGCCTTTGCTGTCATGGTCTCGTCTTTCGGTTCAGCTCTGAGTGGTTTGGAGGATCGAAATCATTGGTCCTGCGTACCGGATGGGTTAAACAGCGCTCATGATAGGACACAAGGCCAATGGCCGCACAACATCGAAACTCTTTTGCACGGTCTGGCAGTGGTCGCTCGCCAATCCGATGAAGGCTGTCGGTGTTTACCTGTTGCTGGTCTCGGTTTTCTTTTTGATGTTTCCATCGGTCGATCTGTGGGCAAGCGGGTTGTTCTACAGCGAGACGGGTGGCTTTACGGCGCAAAGCGTATCTTTCCTGCGGCGGTTTCGTCACCTCGGGCCTTTTCTGGTCAAGATCGTTTCCGTGCTTTGTGTGGGCGTGCTTCTGCTGAAGCTGCTGTTTCCTGGCAGAAGTCCGCTGATGCCGTTGCGCGCACCGGTGTTCCTGTTGTCGACACTGATTCTGGGGCCGGGCGTTCTGGTCAACCTGGTGCTCAAGAACAACTGGGGCCGGCCACGGCCGGTCATGGTCGACCTGTTCGGTGGCGATATGCCCTATCAGCCGGTCTGGCTGCCAACGAATTGGTGTGACACCAATTGTTCGTTTGTTTCAGGAGAAGCGTCCGCGGGGATGTGGCTCGTCGCGGCTCTTGTTCTGGTGGCTCCTGTCGCCTGGCGGTTGGCTTTGCTGTGTTTTCTTGTGCCGCTTGGTCTGCTTTTGTCGCTGAACCGGATTGCCTTTGGCGGGCATTTCCTCTCCGACACAATGCTTTCCTGGGGTCTGACGCTTCTGGTCGTGCTTGCGGTTTACCGGTTCTTGTACGTTCAGGCTCCACGCTGGTTGCATGATCGGCGGCTGGATGAGTGGTTCACCCGTAAGGGCCGGATTTTGCAGGTCGTGATGAAGAGAAGCGGCGCACGGCTTTCAATCCGCGTGCGCCGCTTCCTGTCCATGTTCACCGATCATCAATGAGACAGTGAAGACCTGCTGTTAGGCCTTTTGAGTCAGGATTTTTTCGATCTCGATCGGCGGATGGCCCGTGAGAGTCTTGTCGACTTCCGCAACCAAGCGGCTTTTGACCTCCTTATGGAATGCCTTGCGCAAGTCGCCAAGGATCATCGGCGGCGCTGCAACGACGAGTTTGTCGTACCGGCCTTTGTGGGCGGCCTTGTAGAGCATATCCGCGATGTCTTTGGCGAAGCGGTGTTTCTCAAGCGTGTGCCAGTCCGTTTGTTCCATGGCACTTTTCTGGTGCCCAGGGCCGTCGCTGCGGCTGCCGGGCGAATCCGTTCCTTGTTCCGATGTTTTCGGGTTGTCAGTTTCCATGAGGCGGATCACTTGCAGGTTGGGGTAGTCCTTGTCCCCTTCGTTCCGGAAAACCAGCGCCTTTTCACCGTCGCCAACCAAAACCCATGCATCGTGATCAATTCTTACGCCTGTCATGACAAGCTCCCTTCACGTTGTCCGTAGAGGCAGGTCAGTCCGGCTGTGCCGAAGCCTGCCCTTACTCGATGTGGAGACTGGTTGTCGGGGTTCAAGGGATATGATTGAGGTTACGAGATTTTCATCCGGAGTGCCGGTCCAGAACCTTCCCACGGCGTGGCCGTGTCCGCTTCAGGATTCGCGACATCTGGAACGGGGAGCGGTCTTCCAGCCAGATAAATGCCCGGTCCAGAAAGGGATTGCTGCGGCGCTTGTTGCGCAGGGCTCTGGCGGCATGGCGGCTCGTCGTGATGACGATGAGCGCCCCCAGCGCCAACAAGGGGACGCCGGTTGGCACGGGTAACCAGACGGTTGCCAGACCCAGGGCGATGAGTGCGGCAGCGATTGTCCACCAGAGCAGCTTCATGGCGACTGAAATCCTTCCTAGCGGACACCCGCATAAAGGGATTTCGCGACGGCCTTATGAAGGCCGGGCACTCAGAAGGTCGTCGAGCAGCTTGTCGCTGCCTTTTCGAAGCATGGCGTAGATGGTTTCAAAGCCCTCTTCGCCGCCATAATATGGATCTGGAATGTCTTCTGCCGGAGCCTCCAGAAACAGGCGGATTTGCGCTCTGGAGGTCTTCGGCGCCGTAGCGCGCAGGGCGGCCAGGTTGGAGCGGTCCATGGCCAGGATCAGGTCAAAATCCTCGAAATCGGCGGTCTGAACCTGGCGGGCCCGCTGACCACTGATATCGATGCCGTATTTTTCGGCGATATCAATCGACCGCGGGTCGGGCGGATTGCCCTGGTGCCAGGCACCGGTGCCGGCGGAATCCAGCGAGAAGGCGGCGGACTGGCCGGCTTGCTGTACGGCGTCGCGGAAAACCCCTTCGGCTAGCGGGGATCGGCAGATGTTTCCAAGACAAACGAAGAGGATTGAGGTCATTGGCATTCCACTTCTGCTTCAGGCCTTGCTGATCGTGAACCGGCCGGTATCGCCGTCTTTTTCCGAGGTCTCGAGGGTGTGGCCATTTTCATTGCAGAAATGGGGAATGTCGAGAAAGGCCATCGGATCGGTTGTCAGGACCGTCAGCCGGGCACCGCTGCCTAGCTGATTCAGAGCTTTCCGGGTCTTGAGAACCGGAAGCGGGCATTTCAGTCCCTTGAGATCAAGGGTGGTTTCTTCGCTCACGTGGCTGCCTCTTGTCTGCCGAGGGGTAAATTGCATTACTCTGAATCATATATCGTTTATTCAATCGGGTATCCCAGTTTTTGAGCGAGGCACCATGACAGACAAGAGCGTTTCTCCCCTGGATGTTCTGGATTTCTGGTGGCAGGCGGGTCCGTCGAAGTGGTTCGCTCAATCGGATGCTTTCGACGGGGAGATCCGCGACCGGTTTCTTGGAGCGATTGATCTCGCGCGGGCAGGCGAGCTACAGGACTGGCGGGAGACCCCGCACGGATGTCTGGCCCTCATCATTTTGCTGGACCAGTTTTGCCGGAATGTATTCCGCAAGGATGCCAGGGCCTTTGAAGCCGATCCAATCGCATTGGCGTTGGCGGAAGAGGCGCTGGCGCGCGGGTACGACCGGGCATTTCCAAAAGAAGCGCGGGTCTTTTTCTATCTGCCTTTTGAGCATGCTGAAGACATGGCGGCACAGGAACGCAGTGTCGACTTGTGCCGGAAACTTGGCTCGCAAGATTACTATCTCTATGCGCTGGTCCATATGGATGTCATTCGCCGGTTCGGACGCTTTCCTCACCGCAATGAGGTGTTGGGACGCGAGTCAACGGCGGAGGAATTGGCGTTTCTGGCGGACGGAGGTTTTTCCGCCTGACGGCCTGCCGCATGAGTTCTAACAAGTGCTTAAGGGCCTGCAAAGAGAGCCAATTGTCCGGCGTTTGCCTTTCAGGCATGCAGTTTGGCTGCCGTTTATTTAGACTCCGACGCCAAGCGTTGATGAGTATTGCCTAAAAAATATTCAAAAATAAAAAAATGACTATTTATTGATCGTATTGAATGCCGTGAGTTATTCCCATGACATGGC
>JBNKOQ010000011.1:0-20640 GCA_050294735.1 Roseibium sp.
GCTACGCTCGGTGGATGAGCGGAAATGCCTCGTTGGTCGTGTTGGTGGTTTTGGTCGGTGGGTTGATGCCCTTTCAGTCGGGCGTCAACGCGATGCTCGGCGAGATCGAGCAGCGCGATCGTGAACTCGAGCAGCATCGTGACCGCCTCGAGGTCGAGGTGGCGGAGCGCACGGCCGAACTGGTCAGCGCGAAGGACGATCTCGACTTTCACTATGCCAATGGCGGGCTTTTGAAATTATGGCTGTTTCTCCATATCCCGCCGACCTTTGCGATGATTTTGGCGATTGCCGCTCATGTGGTGATTGCCTATGCCTTCTCAAGCGGAACAGCCTGACATGAGTGTTTTCAAAAGGTCAGGCGTCCGGGACGACCGTTATGAGAGACCGCAGGACAACTGGGTTTGCGGGCGTCTTGCCGATGGTTGTCCGTGCACGCTTGGGCCTGATGCGGCGGGAAATTGCCGGGCGGGACCTGTTTGCGAACCTAGTCTGAATGGGGACCGCTGGGAGTGCCGCAGACCCAGCCAGGAGGGTGGCCCTTGCGAAAGCGGGCCCCTACCTGATGGAAGCTGTTGCCAAGCCCAGGAACCTTGTGTGCCGAAACCGAGCCTTCGCCGGCAAAGGCGCCGGGTAACGCTTTGGGCTTGCGCTCTGGTGGCAGGTCTTGTTGCGCTGATCCTGGCGGGAGGTGCCGCAAATGAATATCTCATGCCAGGCCGTCTGGCGTCTCAACATGCAAATTTGAAGGACTGTCAGTCCTGCCACGCGGATGTGCGGCCTGAAAAACTTGGCTGGTTGCACGGTTTGGCAGGCAGTGCAGGGCCGAAGGACAATGCGGGCCTTTGTATTGCCTGTCACGATGCTGGACCGCAGCCTTTTGCGCCCCACACGACACCCGTCGATGATCTGAAACAGATGACACAGGCAAGCGTAGAGAAATCCCAGGACGGGGAAGGCCACGTCAATGACTGGATCACCCGGGTGAAGTTCGCGCTTCCCAATGCAACCATGAGCGGGCAGCCACAGCGGATCTTTTGTGCGACTTGCCACCAGGAGCATCAGGGCAGCCTGTCTGACCTGACAGCCGTGTCAAATGATCGCTGCCAGACCTGTCATGTCTCTAAATTCGGTAGTTTTGAAGAAAGTCATCCCGCGTTCACAAATTACCCGTTTGACCAACGCACGGGTATTATCTTCGATCACAAGTCCCACTTCGAAAAACATTTTTCTGATACTGCTGCAACGACTGGCGGGCAGGCAAAGGTGCCGGCAATGTGCGAAACTTGCCATACGCCTGCTAGCAACGGCCGTTTTATGACCGTGCGGAGCTTTGATGGGATGTGCTCGAGTTGTCACGGCAGCGACGTTCTTGGGCAAACCATTGTGAGTGGGCCGAAGGGCGTGAACTTCCTCTCCATACCAGGATTGGATGTTGAGACCCTAACGGAAAAAGGGATCGATATCGGTGTTTGGCCGGTGGACTCTGAGGCGGAAATTACTCCTTTTATGCGTTCGCTTTTGCTTTTGGTTCTGCAAGGCAGGGATATCGTGGGCGAAGTGGCTGGCCTTGACTTGCTGGATTTACGTGATGCCAGTGATACGGACCTTGAAAAGGTCAAGACCTTGGCATGGGCGGTCAAGCAGCTGTTCCTGAATATGGAGATTGGCGGACTGCCTGCTGCCATGACGGGGGAGACGCCGGATACCACCAGCATGGCCGATCATCAGCAAATGGCGTTGATGACTGGCGTCATGTCTCACGATGTGATCCGTGCCGGCAACCGGCAATGGTTGCCTGACCTGCGGGACGATATTGCGCGTCATGATGCTGGGCAGCCGACGGCAAGCTTTGATAATGCAGTGCAACAACAAGAAACCCTTTCATCTGCCGGGACAGACACTGTGACGCCAGCCGAGACAGGAAGCTCTGAAACCCTGTCCCTCGGCGATGACATCCTGTCCGGCGATGACCAAATCGGCAACGAGCTGATCCTGGAAGGCGATCTGGAGGTGGGCGAGGATACGATACCGGGTCTTGAGGAGGCCGCTGGCAGCGAGGCGGATAACCTTCTGCTGGCGCCTGCTGGTGCATCCGATCAGGCGTTGGATGAGAGCGGCTTGGGCGGGGACGGTGTTCTGTCGGCAGATGACCCGGACGAGGCCTTGTCCGAAGACGGTATTCTCGCAGGTCGTGATCAAACCGATGAAGATATTCTGGCCGGCGGGATGTCTGGAGATGGGGACGGGCTTCTTGCTCAGGGAGGCTTGGGCAAGGAGGTGGCCGAGGAAACGGATCCGGCTTCAGATAAAAGCGAAGCAGACCCCTTCGATCCGGAGGTTTGGGCGGAATTCGGCGGTTGGTACCGGCAGGACTTTACGATCAGATATCGCCCGACCGGTCACAAGGACCCCTTCTTGAAAACATGGCTCGATTACTCCAGCCGTGCGGCGACAGATGAGGAGAGGGCGCTTCTATCGCCGGTGTTCGAAACCTTGAGCGATCCCGGCGCCGCTGGGCGCTGTATGAAATGCCACAGCGTTGATACATCCGGAGAGGCGAGAAACGTCCGATGGAAACCTTTCGATCCGGCAGACACGAAAACCCGCTTCACCCGCTTTTCTCATGAACCGCATATCAGTGCCGTTGGGGCTGCCGGTTGTAAGACCTGCCATGCCCTTGTTTCAGGCGCTGACGCTTATCTGCAGAGCTACAAGCAGGGCAATCCTGCTGTTCATGCACCGAATTTCTCGCCTCTTGAGAAATCTACCTGCGCGGGGTGTCACACTGAACAAGCCGCCGGAGAAGAATGTACACTGTGTCACCAGTATCATACCGGGGGATTCAGTCTGCCGCTGATCCAAACGCGATTGCCTGGGCAATAGAGCCAAACAATCAGTCAAACTTGATTTCGTATTCGCCTTGGCCAAGCCTGGCGTTGAGTGCGACTGATTTTTGATAGTCCGCTTTGGCCCGATCCTGTTGACCGAGCTGCAGCAGAACGTTCGCCCGGCTGTGATACGCTTTGGCGAAACGGCTGCTGTGAGCAATAGCTATATCGAGATCGGCTTTGGCCTTTTTGGGGTGGCCCGAAGCCAGATAAGCCAGCCCACGATTATAATAAGCCAATGGATGGTTTGTGGTGAGCTTCAAAACGGCCGTGTAATCAAGAATGGCTGCTTCATGGTTTCCAAGTTTGGCTTGTGCAAAGCCGCGGTTGAACAGAGCGGAAGCGTAGTCAGGTTTTAGGGCGAGTGCCCTGTTATAATCGGCAATCGCTGCTGTGAACTGTCCCAGTTTCCTCTTGGCGTAGCCTCTGTTGTTGTAAGCCGCCGGATAATTGGATTTCATGCGGAGGGCGACGTTGTAATTTGCGATCGCCGTCTCATAGTCGCCGAGCATCCGGTAGACCAGTCCCCGGTTGTTGTAAGCCTCCGGAAATTCGGGCTTTAGCCGGATGGCGATCATGTATTTGAGAAGAGCGCTTTCGTAATCTTTTTGCCTTGCGAGTGCCAATCCGCGATTGAAGTATGTGTTGGCAAAGCGTCGTTGGAGGGGCGCTTTGATCAGGCGGAACGCTTCACAGGCCGTTTGAAAATCCTGCGTCTCGTCGAGGTCGAACGTTACATCCGGGCCATTGCCCTTTTTCCACTCGGACACCTTGTACCCGGTGATGGAATACACATAGTTCCGAGTTTCTCCAGGTAAGCCACTGCGCCCGCGGCGCCAGCTGTCGACCCGATTTTCTCCCGCGTTATATGCGGCGGCGGCCAGCCCGAGATTGCCATATTCTTTGAAAAGCGAACCGAGAAGCCGTGCTGAGGCTTTAATTGCATCTGTAGGTTCAAATGCATTTTCAAGGTCCCAGACAGCGGCTGTGCTGGGCATGAATTGAGCAATGCCTTCTGCTCCGGCCGGGCTGATGGCATTGGGATCAAAACGGCTTTCCTTCCAGATCAGTTTGGCCAGAAAGGCGGGCGGCACCCCATTGTTAACGGCCTCTGTTTCTATCGTCTTGCACATCTGCCGAAGGAAGACCGTTTCATCGGAAACCACGAAGAGAGATTTACTGTCTTGAGGCCGTGTTTGGACAGACTGAGACTCTTGCGCCGGGGGGCGCTTAGTTGCTGATCCAGTTGCATCAAAAGCGAGGCTTTCTCCGCCCGAAGCCAAATAGGCGGCCAGAATTGCACCGACCAGACTGGCGATAGTTCGGAAATGCTGAAAACGGGGCAACATCGTCAGTCGGTCCAGGGTGCATAATTGGGGGCGCTTCGCCGGTCCAATCTACTCAAGGCCACCGCCCATCTCAACTGGAGATAAAGTGGCGGTAAAGTGGAAGCGTGGTAGCGCAGGAGGCCGCTTCACATTATGAGGGTCCGAAGGCGCACGGCGCCTGTATGTGGATCTACGGCCGTGCCGCAATTTTTGGGAGAAATGGATTTTCGATGCATACAATTCTTTGCGAAGCCCCTGGCAAACTTGTGAGTGTTGAACGGCAGAAGCCTATTCGGCAGAACGGAGAGGTTCTTCTTCGGATCAGGCGTGTCGGGGTGTGCGGCACGGATTTGCATATCTTCGCCGGCAACCAGCCTTATCTTTCGTATCCACGGGTGATGGGGCATGAACTGGCGGCAACTGTTGAAGAATGCGATGAGGACAGCCCACTGCAGCAAGGAGATCTGGTCTCCGTCATTCCTTATATTTCCTGCGGCACATGTGATGCGTGCCGGAAGGGGCGCACGAACTGCTGCCGCAATATAGGTGTTCTGGGCGTTCATCGAGATGGCGGGATGGCCGAATTTCTGTGTGTGCCGGAGAAGTTCGTGCTGAAGGCCGATGGGTTGACCTTCGACCAGGCGGCCATGGTGGAGTTTCTGGCGATCGGTGCCCATGCGGTTGCACGCGCTGGCTTGCAGCCTGGTCAGAAGGTTCTGATAACAGGTGCTGGCCCGATTGGCTTGGCCGTTGCAATATTTGCGCAGCTTGAGCAGGCCGACGTAACCATGCTGGACGGACGTTCGGACCGGCTCGATTTTGCGCGCGAGCATCTCGGTATCACCTCAACGGTTGATCTGGGGGCGGATGACGAGGAGAAACTGTCGCAGATAACGGATGGCGATTTTTTCGATGCCGTCTTCGATGCCACCGGAAATCCCAAGGCCATTGAGCGGGGCTTCGGCTTTGTCGGGCATGGGGGAACCTATGTTCTGGTGTCTATCGTTGCGAGTGACATTACTTTTTCCGATCCGGAGTTCCATAAACGGGAAACGACCCTTCTGGGCAGCCGGAATGCGACGGTAGAGGATTTTGAGAAGGTCATGGCAGCGATCCGGGATGGCAAGGTGCCGGACAGCCTGATTACTCATCGCCTGCAAATGGATAATGTTTCCGAGCACTTTCCAAAGCTGAGCGATCCCGCAGCCGGGGTGGTGAAGGCGGTCATCGAGATTAGCTGAGCCTTTGCCCTGGGACGGTGAAGCGGAGAGCTTTCACGCGGATCTGCGCCGGACGATCTCAAAACCCAGGTTGGTGACGGGGGCTTTGGCCTTCCCGTCCCTTAGCCGGGAAAGGATTGCGTCGGCAGCTGAGAAACCGAGCGCGGTTCTGTCCACTCGAACAGTCGTCAGCGAGGGCTCGGTGTGCGCCGCAAAGTCCTGGTCGCCGAAGCCAATCACGGCAATCTGTTCGGGCACCTTCAATCCGCGGGCTTGAGCTTCGATCAGGATGCCATGAGCCAGCAGATCGGAGCTGCAGAAGATGACCCCGTTCTGGATTTTTTGTTTGTCCAGAAGGTCTCGCAATCCAATGCGGCCACGCTCCAGTGTTGCCGGACCATCGAAATTCACCTGGGCTACGGGATGGCCGCTCAGTGACGTAAACTGGTCTGAAAAGGCTGATTTACGCCTTAACGCCCGTTCATCGCCAGCAGAGACCGTTCCGGCTGTGACATAGCCCGCATTGAAGGCAAAATCCGCGACTGCCCGGGCAGCGTCTTGATGGGAGAACCCAACGCACAGGTCGATGGGCGTGTCGGTCATATCCCAAACTTCAACGATGGGGATGTCAGCCCCAAGCAACATTTTTCGGGCATTGGCGGTGTGATGGATGCCTGTCAGCAGCATGGCGTCGGGCCGCCGGGACAGGTGCGTTGTAATCAGGGCCTCTTCCGTCACCAGGTCAGTCCCTGTTTCCGACAGCAGGATCTGATATCCATGGTCGCGCATGGTCTCTGTAAAGGACTGGATCATCGAGGCATAAACGATGTTCACGATGGAAGGGACCAGTGCTGCAATCAATTTGCTGCGGCGGGAAGCCAGGGCCCCAGCAATTGCGTTGGGCACAAATCCGGTAATTTCAATCGCCTCCGTGATCTTCTTCAATGTCTTTTGCGAAACTTTCGAAGGATCACTCAGAGCTCTTGAGACGGTGACTTGCGACACGCCGGCAATGCGGCCGACGTCCGCCATCGTCGCTGCGCGTGCTGCATTGGGCTTGCTTGCAGAGGCTGTTTCAACCGGATCGTCTTTTGGCTCCATGGCGTTACTATTTCAATGCCTATGTCAACAAAGCAAGTCGGGATGGCCGCGATTGGCTTCTTTTCCGGTTTGTAGCGGGGGCTTCTTCCCAAGAACGTCCAATGTTTGTTTCAAAACGTTACTCGATGATGTCTTGGTTGGGAATTTATGCATGCGGATACATAGCTGTGGCCCGCATGCTCCATTCTAAAATAGCATGTTTATAATGTGAAATTTTGGTCAGTTTCTGTCTCACTATATGGCTTGATCAATTGTTATGTATGCGCATACATTTCATGCATAGGGCAGTATAATGGCTGGTCACGGGAGAGGAATTAATGGCGGCAGATAAAAAAGATGCGGCGTCGCTGCGCAGTGCACGTTGGTTCGCACCAGACGACTTGCGGAGTTTTGGGCATCGTTCGCGCCTGATGCAACTCGGATATTCTGAGGCGGATTTCATGGATAAGCCGATCATCGGTGTGCTCAACACCTGGTCGGAATTGAATTCGTGCCACGGCCATTTTCGTGAGCGTGCCGCGGATGTGAAGCGGGGTGTCCTTCAAGCGGGCGGGTTTGCCGTCGAACTGCCGTCTCTTTCGGTTGACGAGAGTTTCACCAAACCGAGCTCGATGCTGTACCGCAATCTGCTGGCGATGGAGACGGAGGAAATGATCCGGTCCCATCCGCTCGACGGTGTTGTGCTGATGGGAGGCTGTGACAAGACCACGCCGGGTCTTGTCATGGGGGCACTGTCCGCAGGCGTTCCGATGATTTATTTGCCAGCCGGTCCTATGCTGCGGGGTCGCTATGCGGGCAAGATCCTTGGGTCCGGATCCGACGCCTGGAAATATTGGGACGAACGGCGCGCTGGAAACATCAGCGATGAAGAGTGGCTCGGTATTCAGGGGGGCATTGCGCGTTCGGTTGGCACTTGTATGACCATGGGAACTGCCTCGACGATGACGGCGATCACTGATGCCATGGGACTGACCTTGCCTGGGGCCTCGTCGATCCCAGCTGCCGATTCCGGTCATCAGCGCATGTCGGCGGAGTGCGGCCGCCGGATTGTGGACATGGTGTGGGAGCATCTGACACCGGACAAGATCGTCACGGCAGCGTCCGTGCGGAACGCAGCGATTGTTGCGATGGCGACGGGGTGCTCGACCAATGCCGTGGTTCACCTGACCGCGATGGCGCGGCGAGCTGGTGTCGATCTGACGTTGGACGATCTGGATGCGCTGGGCCGGACCACTCCGCTGATCGCTAATGTCCGTCCTTCCGGGAAGGACTATCTGATGGAAGATTTCTTCTATGCCGGTGGGTTGCGTGCGTTGATGAAGCAGCTCGAGGAGCGGCTCGACACCGCTGCGGTGACAGTCACCGGAAGGACGCTCGGTGAGTGCCTTGAGGGGGCTCAGGTCTACAACGAGGATGTTATCCGGCCTCTGTCCAACCCGGTTTATCATGAGGGCTCGCTTGCCCTTCTGCGTGGGAACCTGTGTCCGGACGGAGCCGTGATCAAGCCGGCCGCCTGTGATCCGAAATTCCATGTTCATAAAGGGCCGGCGCTTGTGTTCGACAGCTATCCGGAGATGAAGGCCGCCATCGATGATGAAAACCTGGATGTGACGCCTCAGCATGTACTCGTTCTGCGCAACGCAGGGCCGCAGGGAGGCCCCGGGTTTCCCGAGTGGGGGATGTTGCCGATTCCAAAGGCGCTGATCAAACAGGGCCACCGGGACATGTTGCGCATTTCCGACGCACGCATGTCTGGAACGTCCTACGGGGCGTGTGTGCTTCATATTGCGCCTGAAAGTTATATTGGCGGGCCGCTTGCCTTGCTGAAAACGGGCGATACGGTGCGCCTCGATGTTCCGGGCCGCCGCCTGGATATGCTGGTGGATGAGGCCGAGCTGGAGGCTCGCCGTCAGGCCTGGACACCACCCAAGCCGCGGTTCGAACGGGGTTACGGCTACATGTTCTCAAAGCATGTCACCCAGGCGGATAAAGGGTGTGATTTCGACTATCTGGAACGAGGCTTTGGCAAGGCTGCGGGTGAGCCGGATATTTATTGAACTCAGGGAATTATGAGACATGAAATATGACCTTGAAGCAGCCTTGGCGGGAATCTCGGGGATTTTGGTCACTCCCTATGACCGCGACGGTAATATTGCGCCGGGGCTGCTGACACCGATTGTCGATAGGGCACTGAATGCCGGCGTTCATATTCCCGTTGTGAATGGCAATACCGGTGAATTCTATGCGCTGACGACAGACGAGGCCTGCACGATGGTCCGTGAAGTGTCGGATCTGACTGGAGATAGGGCACCGCTTCTGGCTGGGATCGGCAGGGGTATTCGTGATGCCTGTGAGCTTGCACGCGTGTCGGCCGATGCAGGCGCGTCTGCCTTGATGGTGCATCAACCGCCCGATCCCTTTGTCGCGCCAAGGGGAACCGTCGACTATGTCAAAGCCATAATCGATGCTTCCGGTGGTCTGCCGATCATGCTCTACCTGAGAAATGATGCCATCGGCATCGCGGGCATCGAGGCGTTATGTGCACTGCCTGGCGTTAAGGGGGTGAAATGGGCAACTCCCAATCCCCAGAAACTGGCTGCTGCTCGGGCTGCTTGCGATCCGTCGATTACCTGGGTTGGTGGTCTTGCTGAGGTTTGGGCTCCTGCATTCTATGCCGTTGGAGCGCGCGGTTTCACTTCCGGACTGATCAATGTCTGGCCTGAACGCTCGATGGCCATCCATGCAGCGCTTGAGGCTTCCGACTATGCTTTGGCACGTGATCTCATCGCCGGTATGCGCACCTTTGAGGACATTCGCGCGGAAGAATTGAATGGGACAAACGTCACAGCGGTGAAGGCTGCCTTGTTGACACAAGGTCGTGATTGCGGTCCGACACGGCCACCATCAGCCTGGCCGTTGACGGACGCTCAGCAGAAGAAAATGCAAGGGTTTCTCGCCGCGAATGATTTGCTCTGATCTGTGGGCAAACCAAATGACTGAATGCCGGCTGTGATGGAGTATGGTTCCCCGCAGCCGGCACCTTGGCGATGTTATTTGTCTTCCTCAAGATAATAACGGACGTTTTCCTGGAAACTGGTATCTGCTTTCAGCCCCAGGGCGAGCGCTTTATTCGGCTTGATATCATAGCGCCAGGTTTTGACGATTCTCTCGATTTCGGGCTGCTTTTCCCAACGGATCAGCTTTGCAGGTTCCGGTCCCGCAACCTCAGTCATCGCATCAATCATTTGTCCGATGGAAAGGGTTTGTCCGGGCATGGCCATGTTGACGTTCTGGCCAAGGGTTGCCTGTTCCAGCTCTGCTCCCAAGATCAGGTTCTCCACGCACAATTTGGGGGACAAATAGTAATGCAGGAAATCCCGCGAGACTGGGCAGATAGCCTCCTGACCGTTCAGGGGCTCGCGGATAATCGAGGACATGAACGAGGAAGCGGCGAGGTTCGGCTTGCCTGGACGCACGGCAATTGTCGGAAGACGGAAGCCCCGGCCTTGCACAAGACCGCGCCTGGAGTAATCGTTCACCAGAAGCTCACCGATGGCCTTTTGTGAGCCGTAGGAACTTTGCGGGTTCAGGTTGGTCCAGTCCTCAATCGGATCGGGCACATCGCCGCCGAAAACGGCGAGGGAAGAGGTGAACACCAGAACCGGATTGCTTTCCAGTTCCCTGCATCGTTCAAGCACATTGAGAACGCCGAACAGATTTGCCTGAAGCCCGGCATCGAGGTCGGCTTCCGCGTGGGACGACACGACAGCGGCCAGATGAAATATCACCTGGTCTTTGGTGTTGATCAGCTCATTCACGCTGGACCGGTCACTAATGTTGCAGGTGAGGCTTTCGACCGGGAAGGGGGCGTTGATGGCATTGGGGGTGTTCAGGTCGGCCAGACGAAGGCGTGTAATCGATTGCCCGCGCAGCGTTCCTTTTTCGGCCAGCCTTCGTGCCAATTTCTGGCCGAGGAAGCCTCCGCCGCCCAGGATCAGGATGTTCATATTTTGGTTCCCTATGTTCTTTATGTGCAGGTTTCGACGGGGCATAAGCGGAGACGGTCGATCCCGCCCCCGCTGTGCTGTCAGTCGCTCAGGCCAATCCGTTTGATGAATGCTTCATGGCTTTCCACCATGGAGGCTGTTTCCGTCGAGCGGGTCGCCCAGTCAGCCCATGCTTTCCGGGCTGCTGCCCGGAAGGCCGCCCGGTCTTCTGCCGACCAATTGTAGCTGGTGACGCCCATTTCCGGCAATTTCGCCTTGGCTTCGCCGTTTTCGACCAAAGTGCGCATCATCAACTGCAGAGCAAGCTTTTGCATCGCCGTTTCGATGATCGCCCGATGTGCTTCAGGCAGAGCGTTCCAGACGGTTGTGTTGCAAGCCAGCTGATCCGCCGACATGGAATGGAAACCGGGATATGTGGTGTGCTTGGCAATTTCATAAATGCCCAGGCCAACATTGTTTGCCAATGTCGAGGCATCCGCGCCGTCGATAATGCCGGTCTCTAGAGCCGTGAAGATCTCCGTGAAGTCCATGACAACCGGCTTCGCACCCAAATTGGCGAAAATTTCGGATTCCATGCCTGGAGGAGAGCGGAACTTGAAGTTTTTCAGGTCTGCGACACCCTTGAGGGGCCGGGTCGAGTTCAGTGATTCCTGGCCGCCCAAGTAGGCCCCGATATAAGTCATGCCGTATTTGGAATAGAGTTCGTTGATCTTCTCCAGACCCCCGCCATAGTTGATCCATGCCAGGTATTGCAGCGGCGTATCGTAACCACCCATTGTGTCGGCCACAAACTGGAAGGCCGGATCCTTGCCGGCCTGGTAGCTGCCGTTGGTCATGTCGCAATCGAGAATGCCATTAGCGGCCGCGTCGAAGGTCTCAGCGGATTTTACCACGGCGGACGAGTAGTACATTTCAATGGCGATTTCGCCACCGGACATGGTTTCGACGTTTTCGACGAACTCCTTTACCAGCTTGCCCGAAGTCGATTCCGGCGACTGCTGATTTTGAATTCGCAGTGTTGTCGTCTGGGCATTGGCAACCCCTGCCAGCAGCGTTGCAGCTGTGGCTGCTACCGTCAGTGTTCTGATTAAAGTCATATATTCCTCCTCTTGGGTTGGAGCTGGTGCTCCATCTCCTCCACGTCTTCGGGATCCGACGATCTATGCCGGTTCGATCAACAGCCGTTTGCCGGCTGCCTTTGAACCGCTGCCCGTTCAAGAACAGCGGTTCTGTCAGCCCTGAGCTTGCGCTTAGCGCAAGTCCCCAGGCAGGATTGTATTGGGCAGATTTTGGTAGCAGACCGGCCGCAGGAAGCGGCGGATGGCGAGGGTGCCAACGGATGTCGCACCGAAGTTGGTGGATGCCGGGTAAGGCCCTCCGTGAACCATTGCGTCGCAAACCTCGACGCCTGTCGGGAAACCATTGGCCAAAATACGTCCGGCCTTGCGCTCCAGCACCGGCAGCAATGTTCTTGCCAGCTCCGCGTCGCCGTCATCCATATGGATGGTGCAGGTTAGCTGCCCCTGCAATGACCGGGCGACAGCCATCATTTCGGCGATGTCTTTGACAACAACAATCAGCCCAAGCGGGCCAAAGACCTCCTCGCCGAGTGCTTCGTTCGCCAGCCATTCAGCTCCCGTTGTCAGGAACAGATATGGCGTCGCATTGCGTTGATCGCAGGTGCTGGTCAGGATTTCCTGAACGCCTTTGGAGCTGGCAATCCGGTCGCGGCCTTGCCGGTAAGCGGCGGCAATTCCATCGGTCAGCATGGTCTGCGCACCAACCGGGGACAAGGCGTCATTGGCAGCCTTTGCAAAGGCTTCTGCATCAGACCCTTCGACTACAACTGCGATGCCGGGATTGGTACAGAACTGACCTGCCCCCATGGTCAGCGATCCGGCCCAGCCTTTGGCGAGCTCGGCATTGCGGCTGGCGAGAGCGGCGGGCAGCAGGAACATCGGATTAACTGATCCGAGCTCGCCGAAGAACGGGATGGGCTCGGGACGTGAGGCGCACAGATCGAACAATGCTCGGCCGCCTCCGAGGCTGCCGGTGAAGCCAACCGCCTTGATCAAGGGGTGCTGGACGAGTGCCTGACCGACGTCCCGTTTTCCACCTTGTATCAGGCTGAAAACACCAGGGTGTATCTTGCAAGTCTTTATGGCAGCGTGAATGGCTTCGGCAATAATCTCGCCGGTGCCAGGGTGGGCGCTGTGTCCTTTGACGACGACCGGGCAGCCGGCCGCGAGCGCAGAAGCTGTATCTCCACCTGCCGTAGAAAAAGCGAGAGGAAAGTTAGATGCGCCAAAGACGGCGACGGGACCGATCGGTCGTTGCATCATCTTCAGGTCTGGACGGGGCAACGGTTGACGGTCTGGCAAAGCTTCATCGTGCCGCCGATCCAGATAGTCGCCGTTCAGGATGTGGGTGGCGAACAGCCGAAGCTGGCCGGTGGTGCGCCCTCGCTCGCCCTGCAGACGGGCTTCCGGGAGGCCGGTTTCTTCGGTTCCAATCTGGGTGATCGCATCCGCCCGGGCTTCTATTTCATCGGCAATCGCATTCAAAAAAGCGGCGCGATCTTCGCGGCTGGAATAGCCAAACGTCCAGAAGGCTTCTTCTGCTGCCTGGCAGGCGCTCTCGACGTGACCGGGTGTTCCAATCGAAAATGAATGAGGCGTTCCATGTGCGGGGTCAGAGGTGAAAGTGCTTTCACCCGCAACCCAATTACCTGAAATGAGATGTTTGCCATGCGGGGTAAATGTCATTGTTCGGTTCCTCGGCTCTTGAAGGGTGTCGGGATCGGGGACGCATTCTTTGAAATGGTATACCAAAAAGATGCGCGCATTTTCATTCCGGTTGAGTGTTTGACCATTGGCATATTTAGAGAGTTACGCGGTGTTCAGTTTGCCCGCGAGCGCTGACTGTCAGGGCAAAAGTCATGCCGGACGTTTTCAGCTCGGGACGTGCTCTTGCTGACAGAGGCTTTGCAGCACTTGTTGCGAAGAGGGTGGTCATATTTTCTCCGCCAAAGGCGGGACAGGTGATTTGAGGTGCTGGCAGGTCAATTTGATCAACAAGCCGACCATCGGAATCGTGACAGGTCAGTTTGGAAAATCCAAACTGGGCACACCAGAACTGGCCATCCTCATCAATGATGGCCCCGTCCGGGCGGTAATCCGACTTTGGCAGAACCAGGTATGAAATCGGGTCCCCTTTTGGCCATCCGGTTGTTTCATCCAATGGCTGCCGCCAGATGACGCCGTCGTCTGTATCAGTGAAGTAGGCGAACCTGTGATCCGGGCCAAAGCAGATCGCATTTGGAATGGAAAGTGGTCCGTAGAGCCGACGCAACTCACCGCGGAAATAACGGTAGATAGCACCGGACATGGGCTCCTTGTTCTTGCCCATTGTGCCAACCCAAAAACCGCCCCAGGGATCAGCGCGGCCGTCGTTGGAGCGGGTGAGGGGATTGGCGGTTTCCATCTCACAGATGGTCTCTGACTTTCCACTTGCCAGGTTGAAACGGAGCAAACCTGTTTCGCTGGCGATCAACAAGTGCTCCTTGTCGATCCAGCCCATCGCCGAGATCGCTTCATCGAAGCACCAGCTTTGTGCGTCGTTTGCAGCATTTGAACGTGCGAACAGGGTCTGACCCACAATATCGATCCAAAACAATTGCTTGCGCTCAGGATGCCAGAGCGCTCCCTCGCCCAGTTGGCAGGCCGTGTCGTCGAAGATTGTGCACGTGGTCACAATAAATTCCGCTGCGCAAGATTGCGCATGAGCGCACTGGTTCCGAATTGCCATTCCGGGCACTCGGTGGATAGGCGTACAGTGTTGCGCAGACAGCCAAGTTCAGCGCAGGTGATCGTCACCACGTCACCAATTTTGTGAGTGAACCCCTGGCCCGGAGTACCGCGGTCCTGGATCGGTGCGAAGAGCGTTCCCAGGAACAGCATGAAGCCGTCTGGGTACTGGTGATGGCGGCCTATGGTCTGCCGGACAATGCTCTCCGGGTCGCGACTGATCTGATCCATCGAGGAGTGGCCGTTCAAGACAAATCCGTCTTCGCCTTCGACCTTCAGGTCCAGCTTGGCATTTCGAACATGATCGAGCGTATAGGCATCGTCGAAGATGCGGATGAACGGGCCGATGGAACAGGAGGCGTTGTTGTCCTTGGCCTTGCCTAACAGCAGAGCGGAACGGCCCTCGATGTCCCGCAGGTTGACGTCATTTCCGAGCGTGGCACCGCAGATCCTGCCCTCGCTGTTGATCGCCAGAACAATCTCCGGTTCGGGGTTGTTCCATTTCGAAATTGGATGCAACCCGACTTGGGCACCCCAGCCGACTGACGCCATAGGCTGTGATTTTGTGAAAACCTCTGCATCCGGACCGATACCAACTTCCAGGTACTGTGACCAAAGACCTTCCGCCTGAAGAACCTTTTTCACTTCCATTGCCTGCGCGGAGCCGGGTTCGATACCACGCAGGGAACCGCCGATGACACCTTGTACCTTGGCCCTGATTTCCTGGGCCAGATCCGGGTTGCCCGCAGCCTGTTCCTCGATGACCCGCTCGACCATGGATTCGGCGAAGGTGACCCCGCTCGCCTTGATGGCCTGAAGGTCTGCGGGCGAGAGGAGGCGAATGTTGTTTTGCGGATCCGCGTCCTCGGGGTCTCCGGTAATGTCCTCAAGGGAGCCGAGGTCTTCGCCTTCCGCCGTTCGAAGGTAGTTGACCAGATCGTCCCGCTCCAGCAGATCCCGCATGGTCGGGGTTTGCCGGGTCGTAATATCGATGATCCGCTCTCCTCGCAGAACCACCAGAGCGGGTCCTTCTACGTCAGGGCGCCAGACCCGGCCAACCAGCAAGGCGTTGCCGAGGTCATTTGTCATCGGGAGCATGGTCTTTCCTTTGATGCTTGTTGCGCAACCGTTGGCGCGAGAACAGATTTGTCCGTGTCGATGGATGAAGCCGTTATCGGCCCCAGCGCAGGACGATAGGATCCAATGGCCGCAGCAGTTCAATCAGCGTTTCACGGGTTTGCGGGTGCAACGGCGCGATTGGATGGCGGCAAAATTCGGAGGCGATAACGCCACCTTCAACCATGGCAGCTTTGGCTGACCGGAAGCCGCATTGGCGGTTTTCATGATTGATTGCCGGCAAAACACGGGCATATCCTGCAAGAGCCGCATTCCGGTCGCCTGCTAGGAACTCACGGACGATGGGCCCAATCTGGTCGGGTATCATGGCGGATGTCATCGTTCCAGTGGCTCCGGCATCCAGGTCAGCCATCAGGGTGATGGCTTCCTCACCATCGAACGGGCCTTCGATGGCATCTCCGCCCTCGGCTATCAAATTACGCAATTTGGCCGCTGCTTGCGGGCATTCGATCTTGAACAGTTTCACCATTTCGATGTCCCTGGCCATCTTCACCAGAAGCGGAACAGGCAAATCCACACCTGAAAGCGGGGCATCCTGGATCATGATCGGAATACCGACCTCACCGACCTGGGCAAATTGCTCGTAGGTCTGTTCTGCGGTGCCTTTCAGAAGGGCGCCGTGATAGGGCGGCATCATCATGACCATCGCCGCGCCGAGATCCTTGGCCTGCTGCGCGCGGGAGATCACGATGGGAGTCGAGAAGTGGCTGATCGTGACGATGACCGGTACCCTGCCTGCGACATGCGCCAAAGACAGTTTTGTCAGCGTGTCTCGCTCCAGATCGGAGATCAGAAACTGTTCGGAGAAATTGGCAAGAATGCAGATGCCGTCGACACCCTGATCGATCATGCAGTCAAGCACACGGCGCATGCCATCCAGATCGAGGGATCCGTCTGCATGAAAGGGGGTCGGGGCGACAGGCCAGATGCCTGAATAGGGACGGATGGTCACGAATATTCTCTCATTCATCTGTAAGGGGTGTGACTTTCGCGAAGGCTGGGGCGGTCGGGTCTCTACTAGGCCTCAGGCGCAGAACTGTTCGGATGGAAGCTGTTGCTCGGGCCATTCGCAAACTGACGGTATGAAAATACGCAGACCATGAAATGCAGGCTGTCTCACAGAAAGTCTCCCTGGATGGCTTTATGCGCCAGTCTTGTGCAGGCTTTGCTTTTCAAAAATGGTATACCATTTTTGAAAAGCATCAAGATGCCATTGGGAAAAAATGGACTGGCAGCAGCCTGCAGAAGGTTTTTTTGATTAGGGTGTGAGGGAATTGAGCGCTATTTTGCGGCTCCGGACTGGAGCAGCAACTTGACGTAAGACAGCCCTACAGCCGTGGCTTCGCAACGGGCTCTGGAATAGGCGGTCTCTTTGTCCGGATCTTTTCTCACCAAAGTCAGATCATTCATCCTGTCGCATTGCAGAAGATTGATTTGAAGATCGTATTTCACTTCAATACCGGCGATTACCGCGATCTCTTCAGGAGACTTTGCCCGAATTTCCTCCATCCGGGTTGCGATCTGTTTGCCCCAGGTTTCCTTTGCCTCAAGAAAACAGGCGAGCCCTGCATCACTGCCCACTTCGTATTGCAGACATTCCGCCTGCGCACGGTTGACGCAGTTTGCGGCAGGTTCCTCTGCCTTGGCTTGGGCTTCGACGCATTCGCGCGGGTTGATGGCTTCTTCGAAAGCTTGCACGGGGGCTGCGTGCAACCCGGCAAGCACCATTGAAACGGCAAGCAGTTTCTGAACACCCATATTTTTGACCTCCCAGATTCGGAAATACGGTTTTTCTTGTCACGTCCTCACAAAAAGCTATTGCATTTGGTATACCAAATCGCAATCCTTGAGACTGACCTCATGACAGAGGGCGGTGACCGGGCCGGTTTTATGGCAAGTGGTGACTATTTGGAAAACAATCCCGGTTTTCGAAAGTCCCTAGCTTGACCAACAGAGCGGTGTCTCCGGTGGCGTAAAATTAGAGTGACAGTTTACATGTGTCGGCGAGGCAGGTTTATGCCAGCCTTGACATGGGCCGTCGCGGTTCGCGCATCGCACTTTTTTGTCGGCGGGGCAGGGGAAGAAACATAACCGCTTAAAGCAAAAAGGACGCGAAGCGATGAGCGATACCAAGGCGAACAAAAAATTCAGATCGCAAGAATGGTTCGACAATCCCAACAATCCCGGGATGACTGCGCTCTATCTGGAGCGTTACCAGAACCAGGAATACACCCTGGAGGAGCTGCAGGGGGAGCGGCCGGTGATCGGGATCGCCCAGACCGGCAGCGATATTGCGCCTTGCAACAAGATCCATGTGTTCTTGATGGACCGAATCAAAGCGGGCATCCGGGATGCTGGTGGCATTCCGATGGAATTCCCTGTGCACCCTATCCAGGAAACGGGAAAACGCCCAACTGCAGCTTTGGACCGCAATCTTGCCTATCTGGGTCTTGTCGAGGTGCTGCACGGTTATCCGATCGACGGTGTTGTTCTGACCACCGGGTGTGACAAGACGACACCTGCGATGTTGATGGGAGCTGCAACCGTTGATTTGCCGGCAATTGCCCTGAATGGGGGGCCGATGCTGGACGGGTGGTGGAATGGGCAGTTGGCCGGTTCGGGCACGATTGTCTGGGAAAGCCGCCGGTTGCTGGCGGAAGGGCTGATCGACTACGAGGAATTCATCAGCCGTGTGTGCGCTTCAGCGCCCAGCCTGGGTCATTGCAACACCATGGGCACTGCAAGCACGATGAATGCAATGGCCGAAGCGCTGGGGATGAGCCTGACGGGAAATTCAGCCATACCTGCGCCGTTCCGCGAGCGTATGGCAATGGCCTACAAGACTGGCCGCCGTATTGTCGAGATGGTTTACGAGGACCTGAAACCATCCGACATTTTGACACGTGAAGCGTTCGAGAATGCGATCGTCGTGAACTCTGCCATTGGGGGATCAACAAATGCGCCGCCGCATTTGCAGGCCGTTGCCCGGCATGCAGGCGTGGAGCTGGATGTCACCGATTGGCAAAAAGTAGGCTTTGAAATACCACTCTTGGTCAACATGCAGCCGGCAGGCAAATATCTTGGTGAATCCTTTTTCCGGGCGGGCGGTGTACCGGCTGTAATGGGAGAATTGAGAAAAGCGGGCCATCTGCATGAAGCCGTGATGACGGCAAGCGGCAAGGCGATGGGCGAAAACCTGGAAGGTTGGGAAAGCCGCGACACCAACGTTATCATGACAGTGGCCAAGCCGATGCGTGAGAAAGCAGGGTTCCTGGTGCTTTCCGGCAACCTGTTTGATTCAGCCTTGATGAAGACCTCGGTAATCTCTGATGATTTCCGGGCGCGTTTCCTGTCCGCACCGGGCGATGAGGGTGTATTGGAAGCCAATGCCGTCGTCTTCGAGGGACCTGAAGATTATCATGAAAGGATCAACGATCCGGCCCTGAACATCGATGAAAAATCAATCCTGTTCATCCGTGGAGTCGGCTGTGTCGGATACCCTGGATCTGCGGAAGTGGTAAACATGCAGCCGCCGGATGCCCTGATCAAGGCCGGGATCAATCATTTGCCGACCGTTGGCGACGGACGGCAGTCCGGTACGTCTGAAAGCCCATCTATCCTGAATGCATCGCCGGAGGCCGTGGTTGGTGGTGGACTGGCGCTTTTGCAAACCGGGGACCGTGTTCGGCTGGACCTCAATGCCTGTACGTTGAATGCTTTGGTCTCGGACGAGGAATGGGAAGCAAGACGTGCTGCCTGGACACCGCCCGTCATCGAAAATCAGACGCCATGGCAGGAACTCTACCGGAAGAATGTCGGTCAATTGGCTGAGGGCGGATGTTTGGAACTGGCAACTTGTTATCAGCGTGTGGCCAAGAACCTGCCGCGTGATAATCACTAGCGCCCAATCCATCAGGCGGAGGTCTTCAGCTTCCGTCTGATGGAAAAATTCTATTAGAGACAATATGTTGTAGTATCCATGTCGAATCCGACAAATTGGTTCTGCAGGATGAGGGAAACATGAATCAGGTAACCACGCAGACAATTTTGATTACCGGTGCAGGCAGCGGTATCGGTCGTTTAACCGCTCGGCTTTTTCTGGAGAAAGGCTGGCGGGTCGCTTTGGTTGGCCGTCGCGCTGAGGCACTTGAAGAAACCGCTGGCGGGCACGCTCAGGCACTTGTCTTGCCATGCGATGTCACTGATGAGCATGCGGTCGAAAACGCATTCTCTCAGCTCGTTGGGGAGTGGGGTCGCCTGGACGTTTTGTTCAACAATGCAGGCATGGGCCTGCCATCCACGATGATCGATGAGATCGCAGTTGATGACTGGCTGGCGCTCAGCAACGTCAACATCACGGGCATGTTCCTGTGCGCCCGCGCCGCATTCGGCCTGATGAGGAAACAGGAGCCCCAGGGCGGGCGGATCATCAACAATGGATCTGTATCGGCATATGTGCCCCGGCCGGGTTCTGCACCTTACACGATGTCCAAGCATGCGGTAACCGGTCTGACACGGAGCCTTAGCCTGGATGGCCGTGCTTTCAACATTGCATGTGGGCAGATCGATATCGGCAATGCGCTGACGGACATGGCTCAAGCCATGACGGTCGGTGTTCCACAGGCCGACGGATCGGTGCGTACGGAACCTGTGATGGATGCGTCAAACGTTGCAAATTCCGTCTTGCACATGGCGGAGCTTCCATTGGAAGCCAATGTGCAGTTCATGACCGTGATGGCCTCGGCCATGCCTTATATCGGGCGCGGTTGATAGCGCTTCACAACCTTTCTTCGGCGTGATTGCTGCAAAGATGTGAGCTTAAGACCGCACCGTGGTTTCGGTGCGGTTTTTGATTTTTAGCTGACGCTCTCGTGCCCAGATGTAGATGCCGGAGCCAATAATCACCGCGGCGCCGACAAACGTCCATATCGTCGGAAGGGTATTGAAGAGAATGATGCTTGCAATGGTGGCAAACAGCATTTGTAGATAGACGATCGGCGCCAGGATAGAGGCGTTTGCCAGCCTGTGGGCAACCGTCGCCAGGGAATGCCCCAGTCCTCCAAAAAAGCCAATCAGTATGAGCACAACATAGCTGACGATGTTTTCGGGCATAACCCAGTCCGACACGGCTATCGGCAGAAATATCATTGCAG
>JBNKOQ010000012.1:0-20590 GCA_050294735.1 Roseibium sp.
ATGAACTCGGCTATGAGAAAATTTGGATTGGCTGCGATCAGCTGGTGCTTATTCACAAGCGCCGGGGCATCGGCGACACTCATGACCCCCGGGGATTTCTATCTCATATCCCGCGGTGCGGATGGGATGTTCACTGGCAGTCACCAGATTTTCCAGCGTCGTTCAGAAGGCCTACGAAAGGTTAACTATTGCGGTAGAAGCTATTGGGTCAGGCCTGTCACTGTTGCGTGGACCCAGATTGAGGTTGAGAACCGCAAGGAGGTCCGTGTCGAATTCTACAAGGGCAAAGGTTGGCGGCCTATTTGCGACAAACCCGAACAGCAGGTTCACCTGCGGGATATCGGTGTCGCCGAGGACGCGCGTTTTGTCTTGTACACGAACGGAAAAACTCTTGATGCCGCGAAACGCTTTAGTGCGATAAGGGATTCTTTCAAGACTGGAAATGAGACCAAGAAAACATCATACCACAGCGACTAGAGGGCAAGAGACGTATCAAAAAGACACGCTGAAGCGTGCAACTAAGTGGGTTGGGTTTCCGTTTCCAAGGCTGCTGATGCAGCAGCCTTTCACTTGGGAAGGACACCATGAAGTACACGATAGCCATAATTGCGGTGCTTACAGGCGCTGTCAGTGCATGGGCGCAGGGCAGCGCCAAGGAAAGCGACTTCTATATCCGCTCGCAATCCGAGAACGGAAAGTTCACCGGCTATCATCAGATTCTCACAGCACCTGAAGACGGTTATTTTCCGGCAGTTTATTGCAACAGGACATTCTGGGTTCGCAGTCTCACCGTGCTGTGGACGGAAACCGAAGCCGATGCCGGCCGCAAACTCGTCGTAGAACAGGATTCTTCAGAAGACCGGCGCGTTTTCTGTGAGGACCCAAACCGGCAGGTGACACTCGAGGATATTGGCGTCAGCGAAGCCGAGGCCATCCGCTTGCGGCGCAGGGGGCCGGCTCTCCGCATACAGCCAAGCCGAATGAACATTATCAGCGAAGCATTCAAGGGCTACAAATAGCGCTCACTCGGGCGGCGGGCGTTTCACATGCCGTAAACGGCGTTGGCACGTTCCTCGAACGCATCGGAGAACTTCCGGAACGCCCGGTCGAACATGGCTCCCATCAGGGAGCCTAGCGCCCGGCTCTTGAATTCGTAATCGATGTAGAACTCCACATCGCAAGTGCCTGGTTCCACGTCGGCGAATGTCCAGCGGTTTTCCAGATGCTTGAACGGTCCGTCAAGATATTCAACCAGGATTGTGTGTGTATCCGGTTTGAGTTCCACGCGGCTTGTAAAGGTCTCCTTGAAAACCTTGTAGGCGACGGTCATGTCTGCCACCAGAACTGCGTGTCCGTCCCCAAGCTCCTTGCGCCCGCGAACGCGCAAGCCCTGGCACAAGGGGACGAATTCCGGATACCTCTCCACGTCCGCAACAAGATTGAACATGTTACGTCCGGAATGACTGACCCTGCGGGACGAAGAAAAGCTTGGCATAAGAGTTCGTTCTGCGTCAGTGCCCGAGTTTGGCTGCGCGCGCGGCCTTGAGTTCGGCAAAGTCCTCGCCCGCATGATGCGACGAACGGGTCAAAGGGGTCGCCGAAACCTTGAGGAACCCTTTGGCATAGGCGATCCGCTCATAGGCCTTGAATTCTTCTGGGGTTACAAACGACATCACAGGATGATGCTTCTTCGAAGGCTGCAGATATTGGCCGATGGTAAGGAAATCCACCTCTGCGACACGCAGATCGTCCATGAGCTGCAGAACCTCGTTCCGCTCTTCCCCGAGCCCGACCATAATGCCTGACTTGGTGAACATGGAAGGATCCAGTTCCTTCACCCGGTCCAGCAGACGGATTGAATGGAAGTAACGGGCTCCGGGCCGCACCTTCAGGTATTTTGAAGGGACGGTTTCCAGATTATGATTGAAGACATCAGGCCGGGCCTCCACAACAATCTCAAGCGCACCGTCCTTTCGCAGGAAGTCCGGTGTCAGGACTTCGACTGTCGTCTTTGGAGAGGCTGCGCGGATTGCCTTGATGACATCGGCAAAATGGGTTGCGCCGCCATCGTCGAGATCGTCCCTGTCCACCGAGGTGATCACCACATGCTCCAGCCCCATGCTGGCAACCGCCTCACCGATAGACGCCGGTTCTTTCGGATCGACAGGCCCCGGCATGCCCGTCCGGACGTTGCAGAAAGCACATGCGCGGGTACAGGTGTCACCGAGGATCATGAAGCTGGCGTGCTTCTTGGACCAGCACTCGCCAATGTTCGGACAACCGGCTTCCTCACAGACCGTCACAAGGCCGTTCTTGCGCACAAGGTCCTGCGTTTCACGATAGACCGGGGATGTCGGCGCCTTGACGCGGATCCATTTCGGCTTGCGCTGAACGGGATTGTCCGGCCGGTGAGCTTTTTCCGGATGGCGTGGGCGCGCATCGCGGGTGTCAGCACTTTTCGACAGAGTGTCTACGATCGTAACCATGGCTTTCACATGTCGCTCTTGGAGGAAAAGGTCAAGACCTCTTTCGCATGCCCGCTATGCGGACACTGATTAACGTTGCAGGGCTTTCAGCTGGTCCCGGGCCGTTGATGAAAGTTCCTGCGGCTTGCGGGCTGCCAGATCCATCTGCACGACGACAGTCACCGCAGAGGCGACCGGCTGCCCATTTTGAAACAGCCCCTGCTCCATCGTGATTGAACTACGGCCGATTTTTGAAACCCTGGTGCCGATCTCGACAGTCCCGGGCCAATTGACCTCCGCCAGAAAGTCGAGCTCCATCCGGGCTATGACAAAACCGCATCCCTCGTCGAGAATTGGCTCCTCGCCGGTGTAGAGCAGCTCGGTTCGCCCGGTTTCCAAAAAGGTGGAAAAAACCGCGTTGTTGACATGCCCAAGCGGGTCACAATCGCCATACCGGAGTTTGTCGGAGCTCTGGACCGGATAGGACGCCAGAGGCATTTTTTCTGTCGGCAAAATTTGAGCCCTTTGAGGATCGTGATCACACCGGTTTAAGGCAGGAATTCGCCAGTGTTGAGAGAATTTCCGTCAGCAAGAACGGGTCTATTTGCCCACCGTTCGATGGCGATGGGCCAGTTTCCCGTCTAGCCGAACAGCTTTTTCCAGAGGAACAGAAACAGCACGGCACCAAGGGTGGATATCACCAGCTGGTCAATCAGGCCGCCCGTGATGTTCAGGCGGAAGACATGTGCCAGTTCGCCGCCCACCAAAGCGCCGACCAGACCGACCACCAGGCTGCCCAGAAAGCCGCCCCGGCTGTTCAGAACACGGTGAGCAATCGCTCCGGCGACGAGCCCTATGATAATCCAGAAAATAAAACCCACCGTGTCCTCCGTTCGTATGTTTGCCCTTCGGGCATTGTCAGCGATCAGGCCAGAATGCGCGCAATGACAACAACGACAACCGCGCCAATGGCAGCGACGACAATCTGGTTCACCCAGGGATTGCCAAGGTTGATATTGATGCCAGTGATGTTGACCAGAAACCCGCCGACGAATGCGCCGATCAAACCGGTCAGCAAATAGCGGACAAGCCCGCCGCCACCGACGAAGACGCTAGCCAGCCAACCGGCGACAAGCCCAATTACACACCACACCAGAATATTCTTGATATCCATTTCAATCCTCCATCCGCAGAAACCTCTGAAGAGGCTAAACTACTTGGCGAAAGTGCCGTGGCAACCGGAAATTTCTGCATTCCACGACGGTGACCGCATCCGGGCCACCGTCTATTCGGAAAACTCAGGCGTTCAGGACTTTCCCATAAGCATCAAGAACGCTTTCTTTCATCATTTCAGAAAGCGTTGGGTGCGGGAAGATCGTGTGCATCAGGTCTTCTTCAGTGGTTTCCAGGTTCATGGCAACCACGAAGCCCTGAATGAGTTCTGTGACTTCCGCTCCGACCATATGAGCGCCGATCAGCTCACCGGTCTTCTTGTCGAAGATGGTCTTGATCATGCCGTTGTCCTCGCCGAGGGCAATCGCCTTGCCGTTGGCGTTGAACGAATAGCGGCCAACGCGGATGTCGCGGCCCTGCTCCTTGGCCTTTGCTTCCGTCAGCCCAACAGAAGCAACCTGGGGGTTACAGTAGGTGCAGCCCGGGATCTTGCTCTTGTCCATCGCATGAACATTCGGCAGGCCGGCGATCTTCTCGATGCAGACAACACCTTCGTGTTCTGCCTTGTGCGCCAGCATCGGCGGTCCCGCAACGTCCCCGATGGCATAAAGACCGGGAACATTGGTCTTGCCATAGCCATCAATGACGACGCAGCCGCGGTCTGTTTTGACCCCAAGCGCTTCAAGGCCGAGATTTTCGATGTTGCCCTGGACACCAACAGCGGAAATCAGCTTGTCGGCCGTGATCTTCTGGACCTTGCCATCCTTGGTCTCCACGTGCGCCGTGATCGAGTCGGCCGCTTTTTCGACCTTGGCGACCTTTGCGTCGGTGAGGATCTTCATGCCGCGTTTTTCCAATGCCTTGCGGGCAATCGCGGAAATTTCCTGATCTTCCACCGGCATGACCTGGGACATGACTTCCACAACGGTGACATCAACACCCATGGAAAGATAGAATGAGGCGAACTCGATCCCAATCGCGCCGGAGCCCATGACAACGATGGACTTGGGCATGACATCCGGCTTCATTGCCTCGAAATAGGTCCAGATCAGCTTGCCGTCCGGTTCGATCCCTGGCAGGGCGCGTGGGCGGGCACCCGTCGCAACGATGATGTTCTTCGCCGTGTAGGTCCCCTCACCTTTCACACCCTTCGGAACAGGGTTCTGCGGCTCGACGACAGGCTTGGACGATTTGCCGACGACGACTTCACCCGGCTTGGTGAGTTTTGCTTCGCCCCAGATCACATCGATCTTGTTCTTCTTCATCAGGTAGGCAACGCCGCCATTCAGACGGGCCGATACACCGCGCGAGCGGGCAACCACATCCTTGACGTCGGCAGTCATCTTGCCTTCGAGCTTCAGTCCGAAACTTTTGGCATGGTTGGCATGATCCAGAATTTCCGCCGAACGCAACAATGCCTTGGTCGGAATGCAGCCCCAGTTGAGGCAAATACCACCAAGATGCTCACGCTCGACGATAGCGGTTTTCAATCCGAGCTGTGCGGCGCGGATCGCGGTCACATAGCCGCCAGGTCCGGAACCAATGATAAGGACGTCATAATTGTTCGACACGGGGCACCATCTCCTTGGACTGGAGCCGGTTGTTCAGTGTCCGGCCCGCTGGTCGGGACAGGGCTTTGTGGCCGCCCATCCCGTGGTTTGTCTTCTTAAAGCCGGATATCCGGCTCGTTCTGCCATCCGCACGTCCCGGGCGCGGCGGCAACTGTCTCTTCAATCTGCCAGCATGGCCATGGCAACGGGCGCGACGGCTTCGCCAATGGCACGGGTTTGTGCCGCATCCAGATGCACACCATCGACCGAGCTCGGCTCAGCAACCGATGCCGTATCGAGAAATCCGCAGCCCAGTTCCCCGGCCAGCGACTGATACAAAGGTGCCAGCTTTTTCACCTGCGCCCGCATGGGGGCCATAAACGCATCCATATCTTCATCGCCGGTCTCACAGATCAGCGGGGGCGACAGAAGCAGAATGGAAGGCGTTTGGCCGGCTTTGGCGAAATCAAACGTCTGTATGATCCGGACCAGCCGGCGCAACCCTTTTTCCGCCATCAAAGCGCTGGCACCAAGATGCGGCTTCAGGTCGTTTGTACCCAGCATCAGGATCACCAGATCAAGCGGCGAATGAGACTGCAACAAGGTCGGAATAATCCGGGCTCCGTTACGGTCCGCTTCGACACTGTAATCGTCGAAGATGGTGGTACGTCCGCCCAATCCCTCGGGAATCACCCTTACGCCATGCCCCAGGGCCTTCTGCAACACAGAGGTCCAGCGGTCCTGATAGGCGTGACGGGCGCCGCTGCCGGGGGTGGAGCCCCACGTCAACGAGTCTCCGAAGCACAAGACGGACTTCATTACCATCGTTCCTTGCCAGCTCAGCAGGCTCAGACGAGCATGCTCATCGGGTTCTGAATGTAGCCCTTGAAGGCGGCCAGAAGCTCCGCTCCCAATGCGCCATCAACAGCTCGATGGTCCGTCGACAACGTCACGGTCATGACGGTCGCAATCGCCAGGGCATCATTCTTCACAACAGGCCGCTTTTCGCCAGCACCGACCGCGAGGATCGTGGCATGGGGCGGATTGACGACAGCGGAGAAATCCTTGACGCCCATCATGCCCATGTTGGAAACCGCAGTGGTTCCGCCCTGATACTCTTCAGGCTTCAGCTTGCGTTCCTTGGCGCGCTTGCCCATGTCCTTCATCTCGTTGGAAATGACGGACAGTGCCTTTTCCTCGGCCTTGCGAATGATCGGAGTGATCAACCCGCCCGGGATCGAGACCGCGACACCGACATCGGCATGCTTGTGCTTGACCATGGCCTCATCAGTCCAGGACACATTCGCGTCCGGAACATCACGCAGAGCCAGAGCCAGCGCCTTGATGGTCATGTCGTTGACCGACAGCTTGTAGGCAGGCTTTCCGTCCTTGTCGGTCGGGGCGGCACTGTTCAGCTGCGCCCTGAGGGCAAGGAGAGCATCCAGTTCGCAATCGACGGAGACGTAGAAATGCGGAATGGTCTGCTTGGATTCCTGCAGACGCTTGGCAATCGTCTTGCGCATGCCGTCGTGAGGCACAAGGTCGTAAGACCCGTCTTCGAAAAGCTTCAGAACCTGATCGCTGGACGGTCCGCTTGGCAGGGCCGGAGCAGCGGCTGCTTTCGGAGCCTGGGCTGCGGGAGCCGCAGCTGCTTTGCCCGTGCCGCCCGCGATGGCAGCTTCAATGTCCTTCTTGACGATCCGGCCATGCGGACCACTACCGGCGATCGCCTTGAGGTCCAGACCGTTCTGCTGGGCAAGACGGCGGGCCAATGGGGACGAAAAGATGCGGTCTCCACTGGCAGCCACGGGCGCCGGGCCAGCCGGGGTTGGGGCCGTCGGCGCGGAAACTGCGGCTGCTGCCGGGGCTGATGCTGCAGGTGCAGCTGCCGGAGCCGGAGCGCTGCTGGTATCGATGGCACTGGCGTCTTCGCCATCTTCCAGAAGAACGGCGATCAGCTCGTTGACCTTCACGCCGGCAGTTCCTTCCGGAACGACGATCTTGCCGACAGTTCCCTCGTCCACGGCTTCCACTTCCATGGTCGCCTTGTCGGTTTCGATCTCGGCAATCACATCACCGGCGGAAACCGTATCGCCTTCCTTGACCAGCCATTTGGCGAGGTTGCCCTCCTCCATGGTGGGGGAAAGGGCAGGCATCGTTATATTGATAGGCATGTCCGTTCCCTCGCCTCAGCTTGTGTAGGTGACGGCTTTGACCGCATCGATGACTTCGCCAACATTCGGCAGAGCCAGTTTTTCGAGGTTCGCGGCGTAAGGCATCGGCACGTCCTTGCCCGTCACACGCAGGATCGGGGCGTCGAGATAATCGAATGCCTTTTCCTGAACCTGGAAGGCAACTTCCGACGACACCGAGCACATCGGGAAAGCCTCTTCCACTGTGACCAGGCGGCCTGTCTTGCGAACCGACGCCAGCACGGTGTCAATGTCGAGGGGCCGGATGGTCCGGAGGTTGACCACCTCGGCGGAAATACCCATGCCCGCCAGCTCATCGGCGGCCTTCAGCGCATAGGTCATGCCAATGCTCCAAGACACCAGCGTGACGTCAGATCCCTCGCGCTCGATTTTCGCTTTGCCAATCGGCAGAACGAAATCGTCCATATCCGGGATCTCGAAAGACTGTCCGTAGAGGATTTCGTTTTCCAGGAAGACGACCGGGTTCGGGTCGCGGATAGCTGCCTTCAACAGGCCCTTGGCATCCGCCGCCGAATAGGGCTGCACAACCTTCAGGCCGGGCACGCTGGCATACCATGCGGCGTAGTCCTGGCTGTGCTGCGCGCCAACGCGGGCCGCGGCGCCGTTCGGGCCGCGGAACACCATGGGAGCGCCCATCTGACCGCCGGACATGTAGAGCGTCTTGGCAGCGGAGTTGATGATCTGGTCAATCGCCTGCATGGCGAAGTTGAACGTCATGAACTCAACGACGGGACGAAGCCCCGCCATCGCCGCACCGACACCAAGACCGGCAAAACCGTGCTCTGTGATTGGTGTATCGATCACCCGCTTGTCGCCGAATTCGGCCAGCAAACCCTGCGTGATCTTGTAGGCACCCTGATATTCAGCCACTTCCTCGCCCATAACGAAGACATCGCCATCGCGGCGCATTTCTTCAGCCATGGCATCGCGGAGCGCTTCTCGGACGGTCGAGGTCTTCATCGCTGTACCAGCCGGGATCTCGGGATCCTCAGCAGGCTTGCTTTCGACCGGCGCTGCAGGAACCGGGGCAGCAGCTTCCGCAGCAGGCGCGGCTGCGGCGGGTGCCGGCGCGGCCGAACTGGCGTCCAGCGCACTGGCATCTTCGCCTTCTTCGAGAAGGATCGCGATCTTCTCATTGACCTTGACCGCGTCCGTGCCTTCGGCGATCAGAATCTTTCCAATCACACCCTCGTCGACGGCTTCCACTTCCATGGTGGCCTTGTCTGTTTCGATTTCGGCGATCACATCGCCTGCGGATACAGCATCACCTTCGGCCTTCAGCCATTTGGCGAGCTTACCTTCTTCCATCGTCGGCGACAGCGCCGGCATCAGGATATCAATCGGCATGGTTTCCCCCCGGCCTTAAAGCAGAATATCGGTGTAGAGCTCGGAGCTATCCGGCTCAGGATCGGACTGGGCAAATTCGGCGGCTTCCGCGACCTTTGCCCGCACATCCTTATCGATGGCCTTGAGATCGTCTTCGGACGTCCAGCCTTTATCGATCAGACGCTTGCGCACCTGTTCGATCGGGTCGTGCTCGGTCCGCATCTTCTGGACTTCATCCTTGGACCGGTATTTCGCCGGGTCGGACATCGAGTGGCCGCGATAGCGGTAGGTGACCATTTCCAGAATGTAGGGCCCCTTGCCCGAGCGGCAATGCTCAAGCGCCTTTTGGGACGCGGCCATCACGGCGCGCACATCCATGCCGTCGACCTGTTCGCCCGGAATACCGAACGACGATCCACGCTGGGACAGGTCGGTCATCGCCGACGCCCGGGCAACACTGGTGCCCATGCCGTATTTGTTGTTCTCGATCACATACACGACCGGCAGCTTCCAGAGCTCGGCCATGTTGAAGCTTTCGTAAACCTGACCCTGGTTCGAAGCGCCGTCACCGAAGAAGGCCATGGCGACATTACCGTTGCCACGATATTTGTTGGCGAAACCAAGACCGGTTCCGAGGGAGACCTGCGCGCCCACAATGCCATGCCCGCCGTAGAAGTGCTTTTCCTTGGAGAACATGTGCATGGAGCCGCCCTTGCCTTTCGACAAGCCGCCACGGCGCCCTGTCAACTCGGCCATGACGCCCTTGGGATCCAGATCCATCGCCAGCATGTGGCCATGGTCCCGGTATCCGGTGATCATCTGATCGCCATCCACCTTGGCCATCTGCAACCCGACAACCACGGCTTCCTGGCCTATGTACAGGTGACAGAAACCGCCAATCAGACCCATGCCGTACAATTGGCCCGCCTTTTCCTCAAAACGGCGGATCAACAGCATTTCCCGGTAGGCGTGAAGTTCCTGGTCCTTATCGAACTCGATGGTCGCAGGAGCGGCCGTCTTGGCAGCTCCGCGAGGCCGACGTGCGGGTTTGGCACCCGTGCCGGTAGCAGTTTTTTTAGTTGCGGCCATATCCCTCATCTCAGGCTGACGTTTCCCCTATGGAATTCAAACGGAAATTAACCTGCGACACTTGTCAATCCAAGGTCGTATTCTTTGCCCACGTGTTGGCATTATGTATCTGATTTATCGGAGAATTTATTACTTAACTGAATTTCAGTTAATTTCAATGTTTAAACATGAAATCAGTTAATTTTGACATTATGCGACGGAAGCATGATCGTAAGGTCATTGGCATGGACAAGATTGAGATTTAATCGCGCACGCTCATCAACCATGTCCGGATCGAGGCTCTCAGGACGCAAAAGACTGACCCTTGCGACAAGATGCTGGCGCTCCTCCACAAGCTTGTCGAGCTCAGCCTGCAGGTCACGGACCTGATGTTCAATACGGGCCCGCCCAACCAGCCCAAGCTCGCCATTCAGCGCATGAAAGCCAAAATAGGCCATCGTGGACAAAGCAGCGACGGGGATGATCAGACGACGAAGAACGGATTGTTTTCGTTGACGGGTTGTAGCGGACACGGTTGACCTTACGAACTACTGATTGGTCTTGAAGTGATAATGAAGGCCGTTGGTTAAAAGAGGGTTTCCTGAAGAGATCAGAGCGCTCTTCGAGGCCAGTCATACACAGGGCCTGGCACAGGGCAGGCAAAAATAAGTTCATTTGCCTCAAAGGCCCTAGCTCCACTATCCTTCACAGGGAAGATCGGCAAGGCATGGACAGATGCAGGATCAGCCGGACGACAGGACTGCCCGGAACAGGATGGTTCGCCATCAGCTCGAAGAGCGTGGAATTTCGGACCCGGACGTGCTTGCCGCGATGAGACATGTGCCACGGCACCTTTTCGTTCCGCAGCACCATCGAGAGTTCTCTTATGAGGACCGCCCGCTCCCAATCGGATGCGGTCAGACGATTTCGCAGCCTTACATCGTTGCACTCATGAGCGAAGCACTGCAGATCGCATCCGGTGCAAACATCCTCGAAATTGGCACTGGATGCGGCTATGCCGCCGCCGTTCTCGGCGAGTTGGGCGCGCAGGTGACCAGCATCGAGCGCATTGGCGCCTTGAGCAACATGGCTCGGTCCAACCTGCGGGCCACCGGATACGAAAACGTCGAGGTTCAATGCGCTGACGGAAGCCTCGGCTGGCCGGGCAAGGCTCCCTATGACGGGATCGTTGTCACCGCGGGCGCCCCGGTCACGCCGGAAAGCCTCAAGAGACAGCTGAAACCGGGAGGTCATCTTGTCATCCCCGTCGGTGCGGGGCCAACCAGTCAGAACCTTCTCCGGATCACGAGAACCGGAGAAGACACCTTCGAGACCGAGGATCTCGGGCCGGTGTTCTTTGTTCCCCTGATCGGGGAACAAGGCTGGGGCGCGGATCAGGTTTGATCCGTGTCCCGTTCATTGCCGGCGGTTTATGCCACAGCAAGTTTTGCCAGCTTGGCCAGAATTGTCGCCGTGCCTTTCAGACGGTCGCCGGTCTTCTCCCAATCCCGGATCAGGACCACCTTCTGGTCCGGCCGGATCTTCGCCAGCACGCCTTGCTCCGCGATATAGCCGACCAAGGCGCCCGGGTTTGCGAACTCGCTGTTGCGGAAAGCGATGACGATGCCCTTGGGCCCCGCGTCCACTTTCTCGATATTGGCTTTGCGGCACAGCCCCTTGATGAAGACGATCTTCAACAGGTGCTGCACTTCCTCGGGCAAGGGGCCGAACCGGTCGATCAGCTCTGCACCGAATGCATCGATATCCCCGGCTTCGGTCAGGTCGCCAAGACGGCGGTAAAGCGTCAGGCGCAGCTGAAGATCCGGAACATAGGTATCTGGAATGAGGACCGGTGTGCCGATGTTGATCTGCGGTGACCATTGTTCCTCGCCCTCGACGCCGCCTTCCTTCAGCTGAGCAACAGCCTCTTCCAGCATCTGCTGGTAAAGTTCGAATCCGACTTCCTTGACATGTCCGGACTGTTCCTCGCCCAGCAGATTGCCGGCGCCGCGAATATCCAGATCGTGGCTGGCAAGCTGGAACCCGGCACCAAGCGTCTCCAGCGACTGGAGCACCTTGAGGCGGCGCTCGGCGGTCGTCGTCAGGGTCTTGTTGGCCGGAACCGTGAACAGGGCATAGGCGCGGGTCTTCGAGCGTCCCACACGACCGCGCAACTGGTAGAGCTGGGCCAGGCCAAACATGTCGGCGCGATGCACGATCAGGGTGTTGGCAGTCGGAATGTCGAGACCGGACTCCACAATGGTCGTCGACAACAGCACATTGTATTTGCCCTCGTAAAAGGCATTCATCACGTCTTCGAGCTCGCCCGGAGGCATTTGGCCATGGGCGACGGCCACCTTGAGCTCCGGCACGCTGTCCTCGAGAAAGGCCCTGATGTCGGCTATATCGGCCAGACGCGGACAGACATAAAAACTCTGGCCGCCTCTGTAGTGCTCCCGCAGCAGCGCTTCGCGGACCACGAGCGGATCGAACGGTGAAACGAAGGTGCGGACCGCCAGCCGGTCTACTGGAGGGGTCGCGATAAGCGACAGTTCACGGACGCCGGTCAGAGCCAGCTGCAAGGTGCGCGGGATCGGCGTTGCGGACAGGGTCAGCACGTGGACGTCCGATTTCAATTCCTTCAGCCGCTCTTTATGCTTCACCCCGAAATGCTGCTCCTCATCGATGATCAAAAGACCGAGGTCGCGGAAGGTGATGCTCTTGCCCAAGAGCGCATGAGTGCCGACGACGATGTCGACCGAGCCATCCGCAATGCCCTTTTTGGTCTGTGTCAGTTCGCGGGTAGGAACCAGGCGCGAGGCGTGAGCTACATTGATCGGCAGCCCGTGGAAGCGCTCGGTAAAGGTCCGGTAATGCTGTCGGGACAACAAGGTGGTCGGTACGACCACGGCCACCTGCCGGCCGGACATGGCCGCAATGAAGGCGGCCCGCAGGGCAACTTCCGTCTTTCCGAACCCGACATCGCCGCAGATCAAACGGTCCATCGGCCGTCCGGAAGACAGATCCTCGAACACGGAATCGATGGCGCTCAGCTGATCGTCGGTTTCCTCATAAGGGAAACGGGTGGCGAATTCGTCATAGACCCCGTCCGGAGCATCAACGACGGGAGCAGTCTTCAGTGCCCTGGCCGCAGCTGTCTTGATCAAGCCATCGGCGATTTCCAGGATGCGCTTCTTGAGCTTTGCCTTCCGGGCTTGCCAGGCGCCGCCGCCGAGTTTGTCGAGCTGGGCTTCGGTGTCTTCCGAGCCATAGCGGGACAGCAGCTCGATGTTTTCAACCGGCAGATAAAGCCTGTCGCCTCCAGCATATTGCAGTTCCAGGCAGTCATGCGGAGCACCGACCGCTTCGATGGTCTTGAGACCGACAAACCGCCCGATGCCATGCTCCACGTGCACGACAAGATCGCCCTCGGACAATCCAGTCGCCTCGGTGATGACATTGGCACCCGTCGCCTTCTTCCGGCTTTTGCGGACCAGACGGTCACCGAGAATGTCCTGCTCGCCGATAAAGGCGATATCGGGGAGCTCAAAGCCGTGCTCAATCCCAAGAACGCAGAGAGCTGTTGTCGCCTTCGGCAAGTCCTTTGCCGCAACCAGGGAATCTACTTCGGTTGTGGCACCGAGCCCGTGATCCTGCAGGATCTGTCCCAGGCGGTCGCGCGATCCATCGGACCAGCAGGCAATCACCGTACGCTTGCCATCCTTTTGCAAGGTTTTGACATGAGATGTTAAGGCATCGAAGATGTTGACATCACCAGCGGCCCGTTCCGCCGCGAAAGAACGCCCCTGGCGCCCCGACAAGTCGACGACCTGTTTTCCCGACCCCGGTGGCGGCGTGAAAGGATCCAGAACAGCGCTGCCGCTGTCGGCCAGTTTGGCGGTCCATTCATGCTCGGAAAAATAGAGGCTGGTCGGCTGGATCGGCATGTAGGGAACGGTGCCTGCAGACTTGCCGCTTTCGCGCACTTCCTCGCGGGCAGAATAATGCTCCTGAACCTGCTCCAGCCGCTCGTGCATGACATCGTTCGCCCGGCTGTCCAGAACCACCGGAACATCGCCCGTATAATCGAAGACGGTTTCCAGCCTCTCATGAAACATGGGCAGCCAATGTTCCATGCCGGCATAGCGGCGGCCGTCGCTGATCGACTGGTAAAGCACATCGTCCCGGCTGGCTGCGCCGAAACTGCCAAGATAATTGCGCCGGAAACGCGATACAGCTTCTTCCGACAGAACAACTTCGCTCATCGGCACCAGATCGAGCCGCTTCAGCTGTTTCGACGTGCGCTGGGTTTCGGTGTCGAATGAGCGGATCGACTCCAGTGTGTCACCAAAAAAGTCCAGACGAACCGGCTCCTCGGCACCCGGCGTAAACAGGTCGACAATACCGCCGCGTACCGCATATTCTCCGGTTTCGCGCACCGTCGGGGTGCGGGAAAAACCGTTCATTTCCAGCCAGCTGCCGATCTCGGCCATGTCGATCCGATTGCCCGGCGCCATGGACAGCGCTTGTTTTTGCATCCAACCGCGTTCGGGAACCCGTTGAACCGCCGCATTGACGGTGGTTAGCAGAACAGTCTTTTTCGTTTCGGGAAGTCCGCGCGCCAAAGCCCCAAGCGCCAGAAGACGGCGTGCGCTGATACTGCTATTGGGCGAGACGCGGTCATAGGGCAGGCAATCCCAGGCAGGCAACTGCAGAACCTCGACAGCCGGATCGAAGAACGGCAGCGCTTCGGTAATCATCTGCATCCGGGTCGCGTCGCGGGCGATGAACACCAAAGCCAGTCCATTGGTCTTGCTTTCCGCCAGAATGCGGGCAATCGCATAGGCTTCGGCACCATCAGGAACGCTGGCAAGCGTAACATTGGCCTGGGCTTTCAGCAGGCTTTCGAACACGGCATTTTCCTTGTCGGCAGTAACGGTCCGCAGGTTATTGCGGTTGAAAAATCTGGTCAGTCGGTGCGCTTGGCGGCGCGGGCCTCCGCGATGGCTGCCTCGTGATAAGCAATTATCCGCCGGTACAACGGCCCATCCCATTCGGCGGGCAAAGGTGCGCGCCCCGTCATCCAGGCGTAGAGGTCCTGGTCATACGCCGTGAGAAGATGCTCCAGCTCATCCAACTCGGCTTCGTCCAAATTGTCGATCTGCGCCTCAACGAAACCACCGAGAAGCAGATCCATTTCCTTCATCCCGCGATGGGCACAGCGGAACACGATCCGTTTGCGCCGGTTATCGCGACTGGGGGTGGCGGGACCGGAACCGGATGCCATATCGGAAGACGTGCCGCTCATTTGAGGATCCATGGATTATGTGTGAGCCAAAACAGTTGGCGCCTATATAGCGCTCCCGTTCGCCGCTGTCAGCGCCTGTCGCTACCGAATGAGAACATATTGCGTACATCCCCGGCTTCGTGCCACAAAGAAAAACGATCCTCGTTGTAAATCCTGCCGCACCGGCCTGACTGAAAGTCTTCCCGTATCCATGCGTCCCTCGGTTCTAGATCCGCTGTTTGCCTCTGTTTCGACCCTTCCGGGAATCGGACCCAAGATCGCAAAGCTCCTGACGGCGTTTCTGTCCAGCCAGCCAAACCGCGAAGCCTCTGTGGCGGATCTTCTTTTCCACATTCCCCACAGTGTGATCGACCGCAGGCACCGGCCCGGGATTGCCTATTCGGAAAACGGCGACATTGTCACCCTGGATGTGACCATCGACAGGCATATGCCCGGGCCGCGCGGCGGCAAGGCCCCCTATCGCATCACGGCCTTCGATGACACCGGCTCCATTGCCTTCGTCTTTTTTCATCCCCGCAGGGACTGGCTGGAAAAAATGTTCCCCGTGGGCGAGCGCCGGATCGTCTCCGGCAAGGTGGAGTGGTTCAACGAACGGCCCCAGATGGTGCATCCGGATTATGTTCTCGCGCCCGACGAAGCCGACGCCATGCCGCCGCTGGAGCCGATTTACCCCATGACGGCCGGGCTCTCGCCCAAGACCTTGCAAAAAGCCATGATGGCGGCTCTGGACCGGCTGCCTCAATTGCCCGAGTGGCTCAATGACGCCCATTTACGGCAAAACCATTGGCCGGACTTTGCCGAGGCTGTCCGCACGCTGCATCAACCTCAGGAACAGCAGGACCTCTCGGCGGACTCTCTTTTCCTGCAACGCCTTGCCTATGATGAACTGCTCGCCAGCCAGCTCGCGCTGGCCCTGGTACGGTCCAGAATGCGGCAATTGGGCGGATTGGCGCGTAAGCCTTCCGGCAAACTGCAGAAAAAGGTCATAGAGGCCCTGCCCTTTGCTTTGACCGGTAGCCAGAAAAGCGCCATTGAGGACATTAACGCGGATCTCGCCGAACCAACCCGTATGCTGCGTTTGTTGCAAGGTGATGTAGGGTCCGGAAAGACGGTCGTAGCCCTCGCCGCACTGGCTCAGGTGATCGAATCCGGCGCGCAAGGCGCCCTGATGGCACCGACCGAAATCCTCGCCCGCCAGCATTATGCATCAATGGCACCTTTGTGCGAAAAAGCGGGGATCCGCCTCGCCCTGCTGACCGGGAAGGATACGGTCAGGGAACGCAGACTGACCCAGGAAAAGTTGGATACTGGGGAAATCGATCTGGTTGTCGGAACCCATGCTCTGTTTCAGGGCAAGGTGACCTTCAAGGAACTGGGTTTTGTCGTGGTGGATGAACAGCATCGTTTTGGCGTTCATCAAAGGCTGGCCCTGTCGGCGAAAGGAAAAGGCGTCGATGTTCTGGTGATGACCGCTACGCCCATCCCGCGCACGCTCGTGCTGACCTGTTTCGGCGACATGGATGTGTCGCGGCTGACCGAAAAGCCGGCCGGGCGGAAGCCTATCACCACTGTTTCCGTTTCCCTCGACCGGCTTGACGAAATTATCGGACGCATCCGCTCGGCCATCGCCGAGGGGCAGAAGGTCTATTGGGTGTGCCCGCTGGTGGAGGAGTCCGAAAAAATTGACCTAGCTGCGGTCGAAGACCGGCACAGAGTGCTGGAACAGGCTTTGGGCCAGCGTATTTCTCTCGTCCACGGCAGAATGTCGGCGGATGAAAAAGATGCTGCCATGACGGAGTTTAAATCCGGAGCGACACGGGTTCTTGTAGCCACGACCGTAATTGAGGTCGGCGTCGATGTGCCCGATGCCACCATTATCGTGATCGAACATGCGGAACGGTTTGGGCTTGCCCAGCTGCACCAGTTGCGCGGTCGCGTCGGGCGGGGAGACAAGCCCTCCTCCTGTGTGCTGCTCTACAAAGGTCCATTGGGGGAAACGGCGGGTGCTCGCCTCAACATCATGCGGCAGACCAACGACGGATTTTTGATCGCCGAAGAGGACCTAAAGCTGCGTGGCGGCGGTGAAATTCTTGGCACGCGCCAATCCGGCATACCGGGATTCCGCATTGCCCGCGCGGAGGATCACGCCGATCTCATGGAAGTGGCACGCGACGATGCCCGGCTGATCCTGGAAACCGATCCGGACCTGGAGACGGAACGCGGCAAGGCCCTTCGTTGTCTGCTGTACCTCTTCGGCCGTGATGAAGCGATCCGCCTGCTGAGGGCTGGATAGACCCGCGGGTGCAAGCCGTCCGAACTCAGGCGCCAGTCTTTTGGATAACCGGCTTTTCCAAATGCTCTTCAAGCATTTCGGGATAGTTCGGATTCACGAGACCTGCGGAAATAACGAGTTTCGCCGCATCCTCGACACTCATGCTCAGTTCCACCACATCCTCGCGCGGGACGAACAGAAGAAAGCCTGATGTCGGATTCGGGGTGGTCGGAAGAAAAACTGAAACCGTGTCGGCCTGATCTTTGAGCCGGCGGGCAACTTCGCCCTTTGTTTCCGTTGAGATGAAGACAATCGCCCAAAGCCCCTTGCGGGGGTATTCAATCAAGGCCGCCTTGGAGAACGACTTGCCGCGCTCGTCGAGCACAGTCTCGAAGATCTGCTTCAGACCGCTGTAGAGATTGCGCACAAGCGGCATCCGGTTGACCAGTGTCTCACCGATGGACAACAGGCTGCGGCCAAGGAAATTCGCGGCCAGGAAGCCGACGATGGTCAAGAGCAGGACGGCAACGATCAGCCCGAACCCCGGAACCGGGAAAGGCAGATAGGTGTCGGGGTTGTAGTCGTGCGGGACAAGGGGTTTGACCAGGCCGTCAACCCATTGGATCAGGGTCCAGGTCAGCCACAGCGTAATGCCGATCGGCCCGGTAATCACCAGACCGGTCAGAAAGTAATTCCGGAACCGCATCGTGAGGCAGCCCTTGCGCGCGCCTGAGACACCGCCATCATCGCCGGAATTGTCGCGTGTCATTCAGTTTTCCTTAGCCTGCGGCGAAACGCCATCGCATTCCTGTCGTCAGTCCATTACATAGTGAATTAGAATGCACCGCGGTATCCCACAGTAGAACTAAATTTTCGCATATCGTCGAACCAATTGACTTAATCGGAGGCAGCCCCTTGCGGCGCACCACATTTAAAGCCCTTGGATTTGGTTTCGTCGTCCTCGGATTGATTGGCGCGGTCTTGCCGCTTCTGCCGACAACTATCTTTTTTATACTGGCAGCGGGCTGTTTCGCCCGGTCTTCCCCGGAACTGGAGGCCCGCATTCTGGCTCATCCGCGGATCGGCCCATCGGTGCGGAATTGGCGTGATCACGGCGTTATTCCGCCAAAAGCCAAGATGTTCGCACTGGGAGGGATGGCTTTCGGTTTCATCCTCTTCCTTCTCACCAGCTCTCCGCCAGTTTGGGTCATCGCGGTGGCTGCAGTCGTCATTCTGGCCTGCGCCGCCTTCGTCGCGACACGGCCTTCCTATGCGAGGAAAACAGATAGCGCCGGCAGCGATCAAAGATAATTCATTACATTAGAATTTTAATACAATGAATTATAATATATGAATAATCATGAATTTTATAGATCGGGAATTAGACGCTTTCCCCGGACAACAACCTCTTCGACACCATAGTCCAGACGGTCATAGAAGCTGAGAACCGCCTCATTGCCCTTGCGAACGAAGAGGTTGATCTTCGGACATCCAAGATTTTGCAGAAAAACCTCGGAGTGCTCCAGCAGCAGCCGTCCGCAGCCTGAGCTCTGATGATCCGGGTGGACGCAAAGATAGTAGATTGACCCGCGATGCCCGTCATATCCGGTCATCACTGTTCCAACGATGACGTCTTCTTCTGGACCGGACTGAACCAGCAAAAACAAACGGCCAACCGTATCGGTCAGCTTCCGGTCGATATCCTTATCCGGATCATTCCACGGGCGTGTCAGACCGCACAAATGCCATAGCGCGATAACGTCGCCGCGGTACCGCTCCTCGAAAGAAACGATCTGGTAGGCCTCACTTCCAGTCATAGCTGATAATCCACCCAGCGACTTAACTCAGGTTATTCCACAGTCACCGACTTGGCGAGATTGCGCGGTTGATCGACATCGGTGCCCATAAAGACTGCCGTGTGATAGGCCAGAAGCTGGACAGGAATGGCAAAGATGATCGGTGCAACGAACTCCGGTACATCGGGCATGATCACAAGCTCTTTTTGCGTATCAGCCGCTGCATCGGCACCCTTTTGATCGGTGATCAGGATGATTTTACCTCCGCGAGCGGCAACCTCCTGCATGTTCGATACGGTTTTTTCAAAAATATGATCGAAGGGTGCCAGGACAATCACCGGCATTTTTTCATCGATGAGAGCGATGGGGCCGTGCTTCAGTTCACCTGCGGCGTAGCCCTCAGCGTGAATGTAGGACAGCTCCTTCAGCTTAAGCGCACCTTCGAGAGCCAGCGGGAAATTGGTGTTGCGGCCGAGATACAAAGCGCTCGATGCCCGTGACAGGCTCTGCGCCAGAGGTTCTATGGCCGTTTCCTGCTTGAGGGCCTGAACAGCAAGCCCCGGAACGCTTGCAAGTACGTCAATCAGTTCTCCTTCCTCTGCCTCACTCAAGACACCGCGCATGCGGCCAGCCTGGATTGCCAGAACCGCCAGAACCGTCAGCTGACAGGTGAAAGCCTTTGTGGAGGCAACACAAATTTCCGGCCCTGCAAGTGTCTGGAAGAAGACGTCGGATTCGCGGGCGATCGTGCTTTCCGGCACATTCACGATAGACCCGACCTGAGCACCTTCCTTCTTGCAATACCGCAGGGCGGCAAGTGTGTCGGCCGTTTCCCCCGACTGGGATATAAACAGCGCAAAATCCTTGTCGCTGACGGGCGCTTCGCGATACCGCAACTCAGAGGCAACATCGATTTCGACCGGCAGACGCGCGTATTTTTCGAACCAGTATTTGCCAATCAAAGCTGCAAGATATCCCGTACCGCAGGCCGATAGAATGATTCGCTGCATTCCGGCGAAATCTATCTTCTCAAGCCCTGCGATAGAGGCTTTGCGGCTGGCAAGATCGATATATTGAGACAGCGTGTGCCCAATCACTTCAGGCTGCTCGTGCATTTCCTTGGCCATGAAATGCCTGTAATTGCCCTTGTCCATCAAGGCTGCCGTAACAGACGAGCGCGCCTCCGGGCGGCTGACTTCACGATTTTCGGAATCAAAGATTGTCACGCCCTGGTGGGTCATGACAGCCCAGTCACCTTCTTCCAGGTAGGTGATCCGGTCGGTGAAGGGTGACAGCGCGATGGCGTCCGACCCCAAGTACATCTCGCCGTCGCCGTGCCCAATCGCCAGTGGAGAGCCTTTACGGGCTCCAATCATCAGATTGTCGTCGCCGTCGAACAGAAATGCCAAGGCGAAGGCT